>DCIS01000037.1:0-165 GCA_002317475.1 Prevotellaceae bacterium UBA1720
CGGGTGCTTGCATCTCGGTGAAGCTTTGCAACCCCAACACTCAGAGCAACGAGACTCAGCTCAAGACTCAGAACGGCTTCGGCCTGGTGAGCAAGGCAGTAAGCGAGTGGATCAAGACCAACAAGGTCTCTACCGGCAGCGCCAACACCGACTACAAGAAGGTGA
>DCIS01000037.1:324-16537 GCA_002317475.1 Prevotellaceae bacterium UBA1720
GTAGTGGTGACACCGGTGGCGACACTCCAGGTAACGCAGGTGGTGGGTATATGTAGACCCCCCGACCCTCAAAGACCCTCCCCCTTACCCCTCCCTGTAGGGCGGGGGGACTGGTGGCAGTGTAACCACCTTGCCTGCGATGTTAATTCAGTGACGAAAGCATCAATGAATGTCACTCGCCTGGCTCCTTGACTTTCAGGATGGATTCCACCTCCTCCAGTTTGTCCAGTTTTACTAGTTTGTCTGTGACCTCGATGATGTTGTCGAGGACCAGGGTCAGCTGTTTCGAGCCATCCACGATGTAATCGGCCATCTCGCGTGTTGACTCTTCGTCGAGTGGGTTGTCACGGTCGGCCAGAACCTGGGCAAAACCGGAGACTGCATTGAGTGGGGTGTGCAGTTCGTGTGCCATATTCTGGAGGAAGATGTCCTTGGCACTATTGGCTTTCTCGGCGGCCTTGATGGCTACTTTCAGTTCGTGGTTGAGTCGTCGCTGACGGATGAAGAAATAGAGGAGTCCGACAATCATGACGATGAACAGGAAGATGATGAGCGAGTTGTACATCAGGCGTGTCTGCTGGTTCTCCATCTTCGCCTGAAGAATCTGCATCTGGTTGTGCTCGTCTTCGATTTCTGAGGTTAGGGATTTCAGGAATTGGCGGTTGGTGCCGTTCATCATCTTGTCATAGTAGTTGATGGTCTTTTTGTATGCTCGTGCAGCCTCTTCGTATCTGCCGTTGAGCAGCAGGGCATCAGCCGTGGTGGTGATCGTTGAGTCGTTGAAAAGCTCTTGGTGGTCCATGGCTATCTGCAATGCCTCCTTTGCATGTCCATGCCTGAGTTCATGCTTTTCAAGGGTCATATAGTAGAAACGCAGAATGGCTACATGTGCCGAGTTCTTCTCCTCGGACTCCTCAAAGCCGAGTTCATCGATGTCTTTTCTGAAATCCTGCACAATCTTGTTGTACATCTGCTCGTTTCCTATGTGGTCGTAGTAGTTGGCCAGGGCATAGTAGAGGTGTATGTTCACGAAGAAGTCATCGCAGTAATCCAGGAAACTTAGCATCTTGTCGCAGTTCTCCTTCATCCAGAGCGTGTCCTCCGTCGCCATTCGGCAGCGAGCCTCGAGGGCTCTGACCTGGTAATATTCGGATAGATATTCGGATTCCTTCACACCCTTCTTCCAATTTTTTCCGACAAGTTTAGGGAATGCTTCCTCTGCCAGTTTTGCTGCGTGGTGGAAATGATCTGCAGCTCCCAGATAGTCGTTTGCGTCCATGAAGCAGTATGCCAGTGCCACGTGTGCCTCCACCAGTCCGTAAGGATGACCTTGTGCGTGGCAAATCTCCATTAGCCGCATGGCTTCCTTGTAGATGGAATCCGGTGCAAAGACATTGGAATAAGCGATGATGGCATTGTTCCAGAAGGTAAAGAATATGCCCTGTGGAACAGCGTTGGGACCCTTTGCAATGCGATACCCCTCCTCAATATAGTCATGTATGAGGGATGGCGTGACGTCCTCGTCGGGGATGGTCACCAGTGCATTGTTCAGGCACGATATCTGAAGGTATCCCTTGTACGGACTATCAGGTATGTCATACATTTCCTTCAAGATGTTGTAGGTAGTCTCGAACGACGTGGTGTCTTCCTCCGTTAGCATCATCTTCCTCAGGTTGACCGAGTCGGCGGTGTGAGAGATAAGGGTCTCCAGTTTTCCCGTCTGGGAATCATCCAGTTCAGGATAATCCCACAGAGCGTTTCGGGTGAGGTTGAGCACCTTGGTATCTGAACCATACATACGCGCATCCTCGATGTTGTTGTACCAGAACAGGGTCACCGTCAACAAAATGAGGACAATGGTGTGGTAGATGGAATTGTACCTGAAGAGTCGATCCCGATGAATATAGTCCATCTCCTCGTTCTCCTTTGCCTTCACCAGGTTGCTGCCATAATGTAACAAAGCCCTGTAAATAAAGTAGAACACATAATAGGAAACCACCATCAGCAGTGCATAAAGAATCAGCACGTCCGGATATAGGGCGAACAGCACCATACAGCCAAAACCGAAGCCCACAATCAGGTGGCTGCTTATCGGCAGTTCGTTTCTGAAAACATTCAGCGTCTCCTTCGCTTTCTCTGGTTCCTCCTTGTACTTCTTCAGATAAGCCCTATAGAAAACAAAGGCTAAGCCGGACAGGTGAAGGAAGAAGAATCCGTAAGCCAGTTTCCACGTTTCAGAAGGGGTCTGCGTCTCAAAAAACGGATACCAATAGCATAGAAGGGCCAAGCATATCAGGATAACGTTGATAAAGACTGTACGCCCCGTGATATAACGGGGTGACATCAGCGACGTGTAACTGAAGGCAAACAGCGCGCCACCCAGATGGTAGTAGGAAAGGTTGAGTGCAGTAGCCATCATCGGACTGACCAGGCGTGGCTGGTAAGCTGCATGCAACAGGTAACCCACTCCAAACACCAGGAAGGCAAGTGCTGACAAAAGGCAAGATCGCTGAAAGTCTTTGTGTATCTTGTAGCGGCTCTTCATGGCAAATAGTACCAATGCAAGAGCCAGTATGATGTTGTTTGCACTGGCAACATAAAGCAGTGCATGGTATATCTTTATGAGTTCAAAAGAGAATTGTTCCATCAGCAAGTTGACTAGTAAAGGTGGGGCGCGTCATGACAGGCCCATGGTGTCCGGTTTTGCAAAGGTACATTTTTCTTTCTTATTGTGCAAGCGCAGATGTCCTAAATTGTACGCAAATGTGCATCAAAACCAAACATATCTGTTAATAAGTTAATAATAATCACAAACTTATTCTTTTTTTTTGTAAATTTGCAACCAAGTACCAAGGGCAAACTATTGAATGCCGAAATCTAACCCAAAACATACATCATTTGATAATTCAAAATGAAGAAACACTTTCTAGTCGCTATCGCCTTGTGCATGGCCACCGTCTGTCTTCAGGCTAAGCCGAAGGAAAAGAGTGAGAAATTTGCAGGTTATCTGTTCGCCTACTTCGAGGGAGGGGGCGAAGGAAAGCTGCAGGAACAGCTACGCTTCGCTATCAGCGAGGATGCCCAGAACTGGTATGCGCTGAACGAGAACCGCCCCATCATCGGTAGTGACTCCATCAGCACAAGCGGTGGAATACGTGACCCTCACATCCTGCGTGGTGAGGATGGTTGCTACTACATTGTGGCAACAGATATGAACACGGTAAAGAACGGTTGGAAGGAGAACCCCGGCATCGTGCTGCTCAAGTCGAATGACCTGGTGAACTGGACACATTCAAAGATTGTACTGGGCAAGGACTGGCCAGCCTTCAGCGATGCATACTGGGTGTGGGCCCCTCAGACCATCTACGACCAGAAGGCAAAGAAGTACATGATATACTTTACCCTCCAGCGTACAGGGGACGGACGTAAGAGCCTCATCACCTATTATGCCTACTCCAACAAGGATTTCACGGCCTTCGAGAGTGAGCCCAAACCACTTTTCTCGGCCAAATATGGCAGCATCGACAATGACATCATCTACCGTGATGGCAAGTACCACCTCTTCTATAAGGGTAACACTAAGGACGAGAACGGCAAGGAGTTCAAAAACGGCATTCAACAAGCCACGTCGAAGAGCGTAAAGGGTCCCTGGAAGGAGGATTTCAAGTACCTCGATGCATACGCTGATAGCCGTACGGGTGTAGAAGGCAGCGGTGTGTTCAAACTGAACGATTCTGACGAGTATATCCTCATGTACGACCTCTACGGTTCAGGACGTTACGAGTTTCAGCGCAGCAAGGATCTCACCACTTTCACTGAGAAGCCAGAGTCTTTCCGCAAGGACTTCTTCCCTCGTCACGGTACGGTATGCTCGGTGACCGCAGAAGAACTGGACCGCCTGCAGCAGAAGTGGGGCTACGTGCTGACTCATCAGTTTGAGACAAACGGCAACCCTCTGTTCAAGGACAAGCATACTGCCGATCCAGACGTACTGGTAGAGAATGACACGCTATGGGTCTTCGCCGGTCATGATGCCAAGGGCGGACAGTCGGGTTATGTTATGAAGGACTGGTTGCTGTACAGCACCACCGATATGAAGCACTGGACAGAGCATCCCTCACCCCTTCGCATCGAGGAGTTTGCGTGGGCCAAGAGCAAACAGGCATACGCTGGTCATGTAGCCAAGCGTAATGGCAAGTTCTACTGGTACGTATCAACGAACTGGTGTGGCATTGGTGTGGCTGTGGCCGACAAGATTACGGGACCATATCGCGACGCATTAGGCAAACCCCTGCTGACAAACGAGAACTGCTTTGCCTCCAGTCACAATTGGGCATGCATCGACCCTGCCATCCTCATTGACGACGATAACACACCTTATATCATTTGGGGTAACCGCCATTGCTACTATGCCAAGTTGAAGGATAACATGACGGAGATTGACGGAGATGTGCACCAGATTGACGTCCCCGAGTTCACCGAGGCCCCTTGGGTGCACAAGTACAATGGAAAGTACTACCTGACCTATGCCAGTCAATGGCCCGAGAAGATAGCGTATGCTGTGAGCGACCATATCGGCGGTCCATACACCTATATGGGCATCATCAGCGAGATAGCCGGTAACTCAAACACTACGCATCCCGCCATCGTGGAGTACAAGAACCAGTGGATATTCTTCTCCCATAATGGTGGACTGTCAGATGGAACAAGCTATAGTCGTAGCATCATAGCAGAACCTATGCACTATGACAATGAGGGAAAGATACGTTTCATCCCTCCTACGGCAGAAGGCGTAAAAGCAATGGAAAGAAAGAAATAATAGCAAAAGCATGAAACCCTACAAATTTGAACCCTACCTGAAGACCACCATCTGGGGTGGTTATCAGATTGCACCTTTCAAGGGTATCTATACCGCACAACCCAACATTGGCGAGTCGTGGGAGATAAGTGGCGTACCTGGCCATGAGTCAGTGGCTATAGAGCGTGGTCTTGTAGATGATGTCGACGTGGGGCTGAACCTTGTCCAGCTCATTGACAAGTATAAAGGCAAACTCATCGGTGAAAAAGTCTATAAGAAGTTTGGCAATAAGTTCCCGTTACTGGTCAAGTTTATCGACTCACGACAGGACCTCAGCGTGCAGGTGCATCCCGATGATAAACTGGCTATGGAGCGCCATGGTTGTGCCGGAAAAACCGAGATGTGGTACATCATCAAGAGCGATGTGGGGGCAAAGATTTATGCCGGACTGAAAAAGAGTATCACCCCTGATGACTACGAGCAACTGGCTACGGCAGAGCCTGTGAACGGACATTCGCCCATGCAGGACGTCATCGCTACCCACGAGGCTCATCAGGGAGATCTCTACTTTCTGCCTGCAGGACGTCTGCATGCTATCGGTGCAGGCAATTTCCTGGCCGAGATTCAGCAGACCAGCGACGTGACCTATCGTGTCTATGACTTCGGTCGTAAGGATGCGCATGGTAACCCTCGCGAACTGCATGTTGAACAGGCAAAGGCTGCCATCGACTATCAGATATGGCCTGAATATCGCACCTCTTACGATTCCACGAAACCTACCTCTCAGCTCATCAATTGTCCATATTTCAACGTCAACCGGGTGGTTGTTCAGGTGGCTTCACAGATAGACTTTAAGGTCGATTCATTCGTTATCGTGGTATGTCTGTGGGGTGAGGCAAACATCAATGGCATCAAGGTTCGTCAGGGTGAGACACTCCTTGTTCCTGCCTGTGAGAACGTCCTCTACATCTTTGGTAACGCCACCTTCCTCACGGCAACAATGTAAAGGTGGGTTCTATAAATTCCCACCGCTAGAAAGTTAATAATTATGGGCTATCGTTTTGTCATCTTTTGGCTTCTTTTCGGTTCAAACTGTCAGTTCGTTCAGTTGTGATGCCCGCATCACGCCTTCATTCACTAACACTTTGATCTCGAAAATATTCCCAATATCTAACAAAGCTAATTTATAGAACCCACCATAAATTAAAGGTCGGTTGCCAAATGTATTGTGACAGCCGACCTTTAACGTTATACTTTTCTTTTCTTATGCGATAGTGGCGTTAACAGTACCTCCAGTCTTGTTATAGGTACCTGCCTTGATGCCTCGGCTCTTCTTGCCGGTGTTGTAGACGGTGGTAACACCACCTGAGACTGTGAGGGTGCCATCTACCTTGATACCCATGCAGCGGTGAGGATCGTCAGAGCAATCATCGAGGGTACAGAGACCTCCGGCAGCGGTGATGGTGATGTTGGTGGGGGTAGAGGCTGAGGTCTCGGTGATGAGCATGTCGGCCTCGGTCTGGATGCCACGACTACCATTACCCGAAGCGTTGATGGTGACCGTACCACCAGAGATGGTAATGAGACCAGCAGGCTGGACCTTTGCACCATTCTTGCCCTCGCTGGCACCATTCTTGATGCCCTTGCAGTCCTCGTGTGAGATGGTGGCATTGAAGGTTCCACCCTTGATAATGATCTGTCCGTTGAGTTCATCAGTGGCCTCGTCTGTAGCGTCAACCTGCAGACCATCGCCCTGTGTCTTCTCGTCGATATTGATGGTTCCACCGTTCATCTGGAAATACTGACCTACGTGAAGGGCGTCGCTGGCAGCAGCGAGGATATTGATGGTGCCGGTGCTCTTCTTGAGCAGCAGGTACTCGTTGGTGGAGATGGCGTGCTTGCAGTTGCCGGTGACATTGAGCGTACCGCCACCCTGTACCTCAAGGTGTCCTTTGCAGTAAAGGGCTGCCTTTTGTGAACCAGACTTTGCATCGGTGAGTTTATTTTCTGTACCATCAGCCAGGATAAGGTCGATACGCTTTCCGCACTGGATGTCAAGTGCTCCGCCTGTGGTGGAAGTGAGGTTGAGACCATTGAGGTGGAACTTACACTTGTACTGACCATTGTAGGTGAGCGAACCATTGGTGCTCTGGCCGGAAAGGACGAATTCCATCTCCTCGCTGACGTTGTTGTTGGTGATGACTACATCGCCACCATTGGCAGTGACGGTGATGTCCTTCTTGGCAGCATCAGGGATGACGACAGAGGCCGAGGCACCGTTCCACTGGATAGTGACGGTCTTGACCATGGTAATGCTGTCGATGCTGTTCAAGGCGTATTGCTTGCCAGCAATGGTAATGCCACTGGCAGAGACGGGCATGGACTGAGCATCGGTGAGCGCTATGCGTTGGCTCTCCTCTCCCTGCCATACACGCATGTACTGCTGTGCCTGGGCACTGATGCCCAGCATGGCCATACCGAGGAGTATGAGTTGCTTTTTCATCTTACAATTCTTTATACCTTAAATATATATAGACTCTTGGAAACTTGATCTTTGAACTAAAGAATTTATTTCTGGATCTTGATAGTTTGATCGCCCAGGTTGACGATATAGGTACCCTTGGGGAGGTTGTCAAGGGAGATAGTGGTCTCACCCTCTACATTGGCCATACGCTGTAGGGAACCGTTGGAGGCATAGATGCGCAGGAACCCCTTTCCGTTAACCTTGAGTTGGCCTCGCTGCATGCGGAGAGACTCGCTCTTCTGAGGTAATGACTGGATGGAGGTAGTGGAGTTGCTGAAGAACATCTTCTCCATCTCGCTGATAGGGAAGCGTACTTCGCCCTCGGTGGTGGTGACTACAACATTCCCTGCAGCAGTCTCGAAAGTAATCTTCTGGATGCTGGCCAGGGCGATGCTGGTCTCGGTGCTGCTTTGGGCAACGGTGAGGTACTGGTAATCGTCGGCCATGAGACTGAGGCTAAGGGTGCTTAGCATCACGGCTAAAATAGTTCTTTTCATATTCTTCTTTTTTAGGGGGGGCCTACAAGTGAAATATAGGGCACCGTTGGTGGTTAAAAATGGAAACTGTAACTAGCGCTTAAGGCATGCATACGCTCGTAGGGGTGACCGTCCATGCGGTTGAGCGTCATAACGTAGGACAGACCTATGCCGTTGTGTTTATTGATCTTGTAATCAGTACCTACGCTAGTACGTAGTTTGTCGAAGTTGAAATGTTCTCCTGCAGCCACGTTGTTATGGAACTCAGCGCTGATGAAGGGACTCCAGCGCAGACGCTTCTTGTCCACGGAGAACTTGATGCGAGTGCGCAGTACATGACGATCTTCACTAGGGTAGGTCTTGGTGCTTGCATCTTCCTCCCAGGTGGTTACGGGACCTTCTGGGGTGTATTGGTCATTGCGCTCATAGTCGGTACGGGACACCTCACGCTCGGGTTGGAAGGTGTACTGGTAGCGTACACGGGCAGAGATACGAAGCCACTTCCAGAACTTGATGCCCGAGGATGCCTCCACGAACAGACGGTGACGTGGTGACCAGTAACTTGGGGTGAGACGATAGCTCTCCAGCTGACCATCCTCGTCGAAGGACTCCTTGGAGGTCTTCTTGGGGGTGTAATCGTGGAGGAAGCTATAGCCTGTAGCAAGTTTCAGGTACTTGTGGGCCTTGTAACCCAGACTGGCGCCTATGTCCCAGCGTTCCATGAGAGAACTGCCGTCTTTGGTACGCAAACCTCCCTCCAAGTCAATCTCCATGTTGTAAGGCAAGGCTTTCTCGGCACTCAGCTCCAACCAAGTGCCGAAGTCGTCATTGTCACCAGCCCACATCATCGTGGGTACCAGCGTCAACACTAGCAGTAAGATCTTTTTCATCTACACTATCATTTTCGCATTAGTCTCCCCTCTCAGAGAGGGGTTGGGGGAGAGGCTATCCTCTTGGGGGACGTGCTACGTTCTGGATGCTGCTACCCTTGTCTGCGGGATCATCGTAGAAGATACGGATGAGAACGCTGTCCTTGAGGAAGTCGATGGTGCCAACCTCGATGCGCTGGATCTTCAGTCCGGTGCGCTTCTCCAGATCAGCAATCAGTTCGGGGCGCTTCTCGGGAGCAACGAGGGCTACATTGTCATATTTGATGAACTTGGTGCAGGCATCGTTGACCAGCTTCTTCCACTCGAAGATAGCAGCCATGAGGATGAAGACGATGTTCGTGGTACCGATAGAGAGGATATTCTCCCAGTTCAACTTGGTGACCATGGCGTTGACCACACTGACAGCCACGAGCATGAACAGGTAAGTCATCTCACGGATGGGTATAGCCTCGGTACGGTAACGGATGATACCGAAGATGGCAAAGAGACCGAGAGCGGCACCGGTCTTCATCTTCGAACCCTCCATCAGGCTGACCAGCAGGAAGATGCTCATGGCCATGATGATGAAGATAAAGAGATAGTCACGACGCTTGCTCTTGGGGAAATAGAAGAAGCGTGCAATGCTGCCAACTACGATGAAATTGAGTACAAGGCGGATGAGGAGCGACCAGAAGTCGTTCATGTCGCCTACGGTGATACCCAGGAAGGTGGCGGGCTCTGCAGCCTCAGCAACCGTTGTCAGCATGTTGCCCATGGCATCCATCATGTTACCCATTATGCCGCCGTCAGCGACATCCTCGAACATGTTTGCTACTTCATCGTCAGTGATGGGAGACGTAGCCTGTAGAAATGATAAAAGCATGTGTTTCTATGTTTTGTGGTTAATATTTCTTTTTGGGGGTTAAAGAGTCGAAGAGACTTCGGCACTTTTCGGGAAGGAAGGACCAACAAGTTTGCCTATGCGTACCATCTTCATCTTGAAGCGGTTGTGCTTGAGGGAGGGGTTGGTCATCACGCTGCCGATGCAGTACTTGCTGAAACCAGAAGGTTTGATGCGCAACTGACGAAGGAGCTCCAGGATAGGGGAGTAGACATTGCCGTCACGTTTGAGTTCGATGATGACGAGATCACCAGTAGCTGTCTGCAGACTGGTCTCCATATTGAGGAAATGTACATCGAAATCGATGGTGAGGCGCTCCGTCTTGGCATAGTTGACGAGGGTGATGCGGTGAAAATTGTTCTGCACCGTCTCGTGGATGTCAGCAACGCCACGATGGACGAGTCCCTGCAGGAAACCATCCTTCTCGAGGATCTGTCCCTGAGCGGGAACCTCTTCGCGCTTCTTCTTCGTGCGTCCGTGATTGTTCTTGGTCTTCACCTCCAGGAATGTTATCCCGCTGTCCATGTAAGTGCGTACACGAACCTTCTGGCGAGGTGAACGCCCGTTGTGATGGTCCATGTAGAAGCTGTGACCCTCGGTGTCCCAGTAGGTGGTGCGATATGCAGCGATCTTGCTTCCGGCGTTGAATTGGGCATAGTAGTGTCCCTGACAGAGTTGAAGAAGGTCGGCCAACTTCTGCTTGTTGGTCACGAATTTGGTATCCGTTCGGTTCATCAGACGGATCTCAGACATCTGTTCCAGGGTGATGGGTTCCAGATGCTCCAGTAACTCTTCAATATGCTGATTTATGTTTAAATCATGGTTCATAGTTCTCGTGTGCATAGTTGCAAAGGTGTGCGTTGTGCAACTAATTTGATGCAAATGTACAAAAAATATCTACATAGGTGTGCTTTTCTCTTGCAAAATTGAAATAAAACATATACTTTTGTGACTGAAACATTCATAATGTGCCTTTTGCGCGTTATAATTGATAGATGAGAAACCAAATAAAACTGAAAAGATATGATAGACGTAAAGCAGACTTTGGCTGAAGCTGAAGAGAAAATGGAAGAGGCTGTGATGTATCTCGAGGAGGCTCTGGCACATATCCGTGCAGGTAAGGCTAATGTGAAGATTCTCGATGGTATCCGTGTAGACAGCTATGGTAGCCTGGTGCCCTTGAACAATGTGGCAAGTGTGAATACTCCTGATGCTCGCACCATCGTGATTAAGCCTTGGGACAAGAGTATGTTCCGTCCCATCGAGAAGGCCATCATGGACAGCAACGTAGGTATCACCCCCGAGAACAACGGTGAGATCATCCGTCTGGGTATCCCCCCATTGACCGAGGAGCGTCGTAAGCAATTGGCTAAGCAGTGTAAGGGTGAGGCAGAGAATGCCAAGGTGAGTGTGAGAAATGCGCGTCGCGACACCAACGACAAACTGAAGAAGGGCATCAAGGACGGTTTGTCTGAGGACCTTGAGAAGGATGCCGAGGCAGATCTGCAGAAGATGCACGACAAGTACATCAAGAAGGTAGATGAACTCTATGCTGCCAAGGAGAAAGAAATCATGACCGTGTAAATGCAGGGTCTTGTCATTAGAAATACAGGGAGTTGGTACACCGTCCGAATGAACGATGGCCAACTCTTTGATTGTAAGGTAAAGGGAAACTTCCGTATCAAGGGGATACGAAGCACGAACCCTGTGGCTGTGGGTGACCATGTAGATGTGACTTTGCAGCCAGATGGACAGACGGGGCTCATCAACCATATCCTGGACCGTAGGAACTACATCATCCGTAAGGCATCCAACCTGTCCAAACAGAGCCATATCATAGCAGCAAATGTAGACCTGGCCGTATTGGTGGTCACCGTGGCTCATCCAGAGACCAGTACCACTTTCATCGACCGTTTCCTGGCTAGTGCCGAGGCATACCGTGTGCCCGTGCTGTTGTGTTTCAATAAGTTGGACGTGCTCTCCGAGGATGAACGCCGGTACATGGAGGCTGTCCAGTTCCTCTACACCCAGTTGGATTATCCCTGTGTTAGTTGTTCGGCACGCACAGGTGAGGGTATAGACGAACTGCTGGGACATCTAAAGGGAAAGACAACCCTATTGAGTGGTAATAGTGGAGTGGGGAAGAGTACATTGCTCAACCGTCTAGTGCCTGAGGCTCAGGTACGTACAGCGGAGATCAGCGTGACGCACGATATGGGACAGCATACTACCACTTTCAGTCAGTTGTTTGACCTTCCTGGGGGCGGTGCGCTGATTGACACTCCGGGTATCAAGGGTTTTGGTACCTTTGATATGGAACGTACAGAGGTGAGCCATTATTTCCGCGAGATTTTCCAGATTTCCTCTGATTGCCGTTATGGTGATTGCACTCACACCCATGAACCTGGTTGTGCTGTTTTGCAAGCTATTGAGGAGCATCGTATTGCCTCCTCTCGCTACCAAAGTTACTTAAGTATGCTCGAAGATAAAGATGAAACGAAGTATCGCTAACCCCTCGTATGTGCTGACGTTCTCATTTTCATTGATAACGTTTGCTTTAGCACTCTTTTTCCCCTTCCTCCTTTCTTATCAAGAGCAAAACCAATTGTTCTTATGGACAGCCAACTATTTTCTTGAATCGTTGACTACCCCTGGTGGTTTTGCGAGATATGTGGCTGAATTCATCGTTCAGTTCTATTATATACCTTGGTTTGGTGCCTTGCTCTTTGCCCTCGTTTTTGGACTTTTTAGTTATCTGCTATCTGCTTTATTGAAGGGGTGGTGGCGTATGCTTGCCATTCCCGTTGTCTTGTTTGTCCTTTGGCAGATGGGTGATGAGGCCATGACCTTGACCTACCCCATAGCGTTGGTAATGGACTTGCTCCTACTTAACGCCATGCGTCGCATGCCCATTTGGGTGGACTATCTCGTGTACTTGTTGTTCTTCTGGTTGATTGGTCCCTTGGTAGTGGTCTATGGCATCCTGCGTATCGGGGCTTTGGATAGGACAATCCGGCGATGGAATAGCCGTAGCCCGTGGTACAACCATAGTCTGAAAGGTCTGATACTACCCTTGTTGCTTGAACCTTTCCTCCTGCTCTTGCTCTTCCCACATCAGTGTACTATTCAGGCAGTGACCATGGGATTATGGTATTCACGCTATCCTCAGTGGGGACTCAACGGTGGCTATGACAAGGACCGCTACGAACTGATGCGTCAGGACTATTTGGTTCGCTATGCACGTTGGGACGAGATCATCGAACGGGCTGAGCAACATACGGTCGAGAGTCCATTCTGGTCAGAATGTGTTAATTTGGCCTTGGCCATGAAGGGACAGTTGCCCTACCGTCAGTTTGAATTCTATCAGAGTGGGAGTGACGCCCTTATTATGAGTATGGTACGCGATCAGACCAGCAACCTGCCCTCCATGGAAGCTTTCTACAGGTTGGGCATGACTAACGAATGTCTGCGATATGCTTTCGATCTGCAGGAGAGCATTCCTATGGGTCGGAAGAGTGGTCGGTTGAGTCAGCGTATCGTGGAATGCAGCCTGGTGAAGGGTAACTATGACGTGGCCCGTAAATACATCCGTCTGCTGAAGAATACCTTCTTCTATCGCAGTTGGGCTGAGGATGCAGAACAATATCTGGGTAACGAGGAGAAGATCAATGCTCACCCCGTGTGGGGAGCGATGAGGCGTAGTGCTTTCAAACAGGATTTCCTCTATTACTACCCCGAGCTTGCCAAGACCTTCTACGACCTGTTGCTCTCCAACACAGACAACAAGATAGCCATGCAATATGTTTATGCCCAGT
Source organism: Prevotellaceae bacterium UBA1720 (assembly GCA_002317475.1). GTDB lineage: Bacteria > Bacteroidota > Bacteroidia > Bacteroidales > Bacteroidaceae > Physcousia. The sequence continues at coordinate 13,708 of DCIS01000037.1, forward strand.
TGATGCTGGACGGCAACGCCTATGTGTTCAACCAGATGATGAGGTTTGTCCTGCGATACGGCAACTACCCCGAGATGCCACCCGTCTATCAGGATGCATGGCAATGCATGAATGGCGAAGCAACGCCTGAGAGTCGATATGCCGAGTACTTCGGTAGAAGAAATAACGCACTTAACAGTTTCCCGTATGCGCCATCTCATTAACATAGGTTTCAAAAGGTTTCAAGAGGTTTCAAGGAGAGGTTTCAGAAGGGTTTTTAAGAATTCCCTTTTCATCCTCATGCTCATTGCCTTCACGGCTTGCCAAGTGACACCAGAGGATGTAAGGCATGTGGCTCAACAGCCTGACATCTTCCCGGATTATATCGGTGTAACGATACCCGCAGAGATTGCCCCCATGAACTTTGAGATGCAGGATGAAGACATCGAATTGATGGACATAACCGTCAAGGGCAGCAAGGGGGGAGAGATGCACTTCCAGGGCGAGTATGCTGATTTCGACGCCGAGGAATGGCATGCCTTGACTAAAGCAAACAAGGGAGGACAACTGAATTTCACCGTCTGCGTGCTGAAAGACGGCAAATGGATACAGTATGAGGACTTTGAGATAAATGTCAGTGACTACCCTTTGGATGACTTCGGGCTGACATACCGTCTCATCGCCCCTGGCTACGAGGTGGGAGGTGACATGGGTATCTACCAGCGCGATTTGCATTCGTTTGACGAATATGCTCTCATTGAGTCGTTGAACACCCCTGGCCAGTGCATGAACTGCCATACGGCCAACCAATGCCGTGCCGACCAGTTCCTTTTCCATCTTCGTGGCGAAAAGAGTGGAACGATGCTCCAGAATGGGGATAACCTGACGTGGCTCAACACAATGACGGATAGCACAATGGCCAATTGCAGTTACAGTTACTGGCATCCTTCGGGCCATTATGTTGCCTCGAGCATCAACAAGATATACCAACTCTTCTATACGGGCAACAAGCGTCGCATAGAGGTGTTTGACACCATGAGTGACGTGCTGGTCATTGATACCCGTACTAACGAACTGATCCTCAATCCTCTGTTGCAACAGAATGAATGGCTCGAGACCTATCCTGCCTTCTCCCCTGACGGACGGACACTTTATTTTTGTTCTGCCAAGGCGCAGAATTTGCCAGACGACATATATAATATAAGGTATAGTCTCTGCCAGATTGCTTTTGATGCGGAAAAAGGATGCTATGGCACTCAGGTGGATACGCTCCTCAATGCCGAGCGTGACTCGCTGAGCTACACTTTCCCTCGTCCCTCATACGATGGCAAGTGGCTGATGTATGATGTGTGTGCTTTCGGCAATTTCCCTACCAATCATCCTGAGTCGGACATCTGGCTGATGAATCTGAAAACAGGTCAGACTCATCCCCTGAAGGAGGCGAATAGCGATGATGCAGACAGTTACCATAGTTGGAGCAGCAACAGCCATTGGATAGTCTTCTCAAGCCGTAGGGATGGTGGTGTGTACAACAAGGCATACATTGCCTCGATAGACAATGAGGGAAGAGCCACCAAACCTTTCCTTCTCCCCCAGCGTCATCCCAAGCAGTACTATGACGAACTGCTCGAATCCTATAACTGCCCAGACTTCACCCACGAGAAGGTGGAACTGGATGTTCGCAAGGCATCAGATAAAATCATGCACGGCAAGGATAAACAGCAAGTGACGATACGATAACAAACAGGGCAAGACGGAAGTAGACTATCTTGCCCTGTTTATTACTATTCTACAACTTTTAGACCTTTGATTAGGTTGCTTGTGATTCCGAGATGTCCTCGTTCATCCTTCGCGGAACCATCGCGGAACCATCGCGGAATCCTCGCGGAGACGCTAAGGATACACTAGGACACGTTGTAGTCTGAGTGTAGTCTGATTATAGACTAATTATAGACGGATTTTAGACGACTCTTGGCTACTCAATCCTTTACTACATGCGTACCTAAGGCAAATACTTTCTCCATGTTGCCTGCACCACTGACGGCATCAGTCTTGGCAGAGAGGTTGTCCAAGTGGTTGATGATAATAGCCTCGTGCAAGCAAGGTTTCACGGGACTGCCGTATTCCAGTTCGCCATGGTGGGAGAGGATGCAATGCACGATGCGGGCAATCTCGTGATACTCTACCCCTTTCTGCTCCAGAAGATTATGGAGGGCATGGGCAGAGATGTAGATGTGCCCGAGCAGATACATCTCAGGCGTGGGTTCTCCATCCTCGCGATATTCCTTCAGTTTGCCGTAATCGTGGAACAAAACACCCAGAATGATGCGCTCAATCTTTACCTCGTCCTTGTAGGGCAGGTAGGGATAGATGCCATCTAGCATGGAGAGCATCTGCCAGGTATGGTTTGCCAATCCACCGGGGAAGGCATGGTGAACCGAAGTGGCTGCGGGACGCTTGATGTAGTGAGTGTAAAGTGTCTCTGAACACTCGGCAATGATGTCGCGCAACTTGGTGTCATTGGTGCAGTAGGCCAAAAGATGCTGTACGGTCTCGCTCCATTGCTGGTGCGAAATGGGACGTGGAACGAAATGGTAGAGGGGGTGGTCGGGTGTTGGGGTCTGGATGTTCATCATATCCCCATATCCGGCAGATTTCTTGCCTTGATTGTCACGGATGGACAGGAAGGTGACAAGTTGGCCCACCTGAGGTCCCTGACTGGGAGCCGTGTCCCAAACGGCCACATTGATAGGGTCATTCTCCTCGAGGCATCTCAGTTTTAAAGTAACGAAGGGGCTACCTTTGCTGGTAACCCCATCGGTACGACTTAGCGTGATATATTGCATAGTCT
>DCIS01000001.1 GCA_002317475.1 Prevotellaceae bacterium UBA1720
TGTCAGCGAGGGTGATGTCGAGGGTATAGAGGTTGGGCTGCTCGGCTGACCAAACCTTGGCTTGGGGCACGTTGATGACGGTCTTGGCAGAAGAGAGACCGGAAGCCGTAGCTACCTGACGACCATTGGGATCCTTCAGGGTATAGGTCAGTTTGCTGGCCTTGGTGCCTGCCATCGTGGCACTGACGGTGAGCTGACCATCACGGTAGTCGTTGGTGAGGTCCTGCAGAATCGCCAGGTCCTTGACATGCACCTTGGGACGGGCATAGAGATAGACCTCGCGAGCGAGACCAGTAAAACGCCAGAAGTCCTGATCCTCGCCATACGAACCGTCACACCAGCGCATGACCTGCAGGGCGATGAGGTTCTTACGGCCTGGGGTGAGGTACTTGGTGAGGTCGTACTCTGCCTCCATCTTGCTATCCTCGGAATAGCCCACGAACTTACCGTTCACCCAGACGGTGACATTGCTCGTTGCCGAACCGATGTGCAGGTAGACCTGCTCACCCTTCCATGAGGCGGGAATCTCTACCTCCTTACGGTATGAACCGGTGTAGTTGTTCTTCTCCTCAACGAAACCGGGCTTGTTCTCAAACTGGTTGCACCAGGCATAACCGGTATTCTTGTAGATACGGTCACCATGGCCGTTGAGCTCAAAGAGGCCAGGTACGGGGAAGTCCTCCCACAGGTTGTCCTCGGCAAAGGTGGGCAACTCAAAACCCTTGGGGGCCTTGTTGTGATCCTTGACGAAATTAAAGCGCCACTTGCCCTCGAGACTCATGTAACGGTCGCTGTTCTGCTTGTTACCACGGGTAGCCTTGTCAGCTGACTCGAACGCAAAGAAACTGGCACGGGGAGCCTCGGTACCCACACGGTTGGTATTGGCATCCAACCAGTAGGGCTTTGCTCCTGTCTTCTGTGCACCTGCCATCAATGTGGTGGCCAAGGCACAGGCAAAAAGAAGGTTTCTCTTCATCATTGTTAGTAGTTTTATTTAGGATTATTGTTTTTGATTTATGCCGCAGTTTGGCATTCAAAGTTAATACTTTCTTTTGAAAGTAAGGGTATTTGCCACCATATATTTTAATGGTGAAACGAGATATGTGCAGGATTCTTTACATTTCGGTGTGAAAACTTGCATAAATGCAAAAATTGTCGTAACTTTGAAAATTGAAAGTATACATGCAAAATATGAAAAAGATAAAACAACCACAGACCTATGCTCAGGCTACGGCGGGAAAAGACATGACCACCCAGACACCCAAGAAGGAGAGCAAGATGTGGAAATGGATCATGTACACCCTGCCCGGTGTGCTGACCAGTGTCATGCTGTTCGGGTTGGGCTATGAACTGTTCTCCCAGGAATGGGAGATGCTTTACCGTAGTCAGGAACTGTCACTGTTCCTGCCCACACAGCAGTTCTTCAACCAGTTTCTGATTTATCCCGGTGGTGTGCTGCAATGGCTGGGATGCTGGGCAACGCAGTTCTTCTACCATCCCTCTGCGGGTGTAGCGATGCTGGTGGGTTGCTGGGCAATGATACTCTTGCTCCTGAGTGGCTTGTTCCAACTGAGAGGGTGGAAGGTGCTGCTGGCATGGGTGCCCGTGCTGCTGTTGATGGCAACGGTGGTACAGACGGGATACTGGATCTACTATACCAAGTTGCAAGGCTATCTGTTCGTGCCCTCACTGGGTATCCTGCTGAGCCTTGTGGCTGCCTGCATCTATCGCCTGATCAATGCCCGTGAAACGGCTGATGGTACCCTGTCATGGGTACGCCGTGGTGTGGCTCTGGTGTGGATGCTGCTGTTTGCCAGGTACGGATACCAGTGGATGGGAGCATGGATGTTCCTGGGACTGGCCATCATGGCTCTGCCCAAGACATTGAAGGGTATACATGCCCAGAAAGCCGGCTTGGCAGTGACCAAGGTACTTGTACCTGCTGTGGTGGCTGCCATTTGCGTAATGATTGTGCCCAGACAGGCTTACGAACACGTGTATTGTCAGACTCAGGTTGATACCCTTTACGTGGCTTGTATGCCTTCGTTTAAGTTTGGTGCCACGGATAACATAGATATGCACGAGACGTATGTCATGCTGTTCCTCAGTTTCATTCCGATGTTGTTCGTTCGCTACAAAACACCTGTCAGACTGCAGGGAAAGCTACAAACGGTCGTGGTAGGACTGACGATCATTGCCCTCGTGGCCTTCGGTATGGTACAGGTAAGAATGAAATGGTATCGTGATGTTGACTTCCAGAAAGAGCTGGTGATGAACCGCTGCATCGAGGAGGGTGACTGGGAAGGCGTGCTGGATGCTGCACCGGGATGGACGGAATCAGATACGCTGAAGGCTCCCACACGTGCCATGGTGATGATGAAGAACCTGGCACTGTTCCGTCTGGGCAGGGTAGGCAACGAGATGTTCAACTATCTGGAGGGGTGCCACGAAGCACGTATGGACAGCATGCAGGTACGTCTGACCCAGGTAGGTGGCAAGCAGTTGTATTATAACTATGGTAAACTGAACTTCTGCTACCGTTGGTGCATGGAGGATGGTGTGGAATACGGATGGAAGGTAGAGCACCTGAAGTTCATGTCGAAATGTGCCTTGCTGAAAGGCGAGTGGAAGGTGGCAGAGAAGTACCTGAACCTGCTGAAACAGACACGCTATCACGCTGAATGGGCCAAGGAATACGAGCAGTATGTCGGTCATCCCGAACTGATGGAGCAGAACCCTATGATGGCTCCCATCTGCAAACTGAAGGAGTATGGTGATCGTCTGGATGGTGACGGCAGTCTGATTGAGCTCTATCTGCTGCGTACCTTTGCCAATGGTCATGGTGTGGACCCCGTCTATCAGGAGGCAACACTGTTCAGTTCTCTGATCATGAAGGAGATAGACCTGTTCTGGCCCCGACTGAAAGAGTATGCACAAATGCACGGAAAGGAACCAAACTTCCACATGCCTCGCCACTATCAGGAGGCTGCCTTGCTGTACTCTGTCCTTGAACCCAACAAACCCAGCATCATGGTTCCAGGCAAGACTAACGCCGAGGCTTTGAAGCAGTTCCCCATCGATGATAGTGTGAAGAAGAGCTATCAGGACTTCATGGCTTTCAATGGTCGTGCTGACATTGCTCCTCTGACTGAAGCACAGAAGCGCATTGCTTTCCAACCTATGTATGGTAACACCTTCTATTTCTTCTATTTCCTGGTAAGAGGACAGAAGACGAACTAGGAAGACGAAAACGAAGACGAAGACGAAAACGAAAACGAAGACGAAAACGAAAGCGAAGACAGTCTTCTGTGATTCACAGATTCCGACACAAAAGAAAAGATGACAATGAAAAAGACATTATATATATTATTATGTACTGCGCTGATGGCTTTGGCCTCGTGCACCTCAACCCCTACATTGCCCAGTCAGTATGCTACGGTAGACAGTCTGCCAGGTATTTATCCTGACTATGTGGACGTGACCGTACCCAAGAACATTGCTCCACTGACCTTTATGATCGAGGCAGGGGCTGACGATATCGTGGCTCGTATGAGTGTGGCCGGACAGGAATGGATTGTAGGCAGTGAGGAGGGTGTTTGTCCCTCGCAGGACCAGTGGAATGAGATGAAGGAAACGGCATTGAAGGGTGATGGCAGCATCCTGGTGGAGGTCTTTGCTCAGCAGGCAGCACAGTGGACGAAGTACAAGGCATTCCATATCTACGTCTCGGGTGACAGTATTGACCCCTATATCAGCTATCGTCTGATCTCTCCCTCATACGTAACATATGAGGGACTGACCATCAACCAGCGTTGCCTGGAGAACTACGACGAGAATGTGATATACAGCAATATGATCAACACCACGGAGAAGGACGGTCAGTGCATCAATTGCCACTCTTACCAGAACTATGATCCTAACCGTATGCAGTTCCATTGTCGTCAGCATCTGGGAGGTACAGTCATTGCCTACGATGGTAAGGTGGAGAAGCATGCTATCGGTACGGTGCTGACGGTGGAGGCGAACGGTGATTCGGTGAAGGGTAGTGGTGTATATCCTGCATGGCACCCCACAGAACCCTTGATAGCCTACAGCAGCAATAAGACGGGACAGACGTTCTATACGTATGACCCACAGAAGGTGGAGGTGCAGGATACGTACAGTGACCTGCTGCTCTATGACATCAACGAGAAGAAAGCCTATCCACTGGAGAAGGATACCAACGACCTGGATTGCTTCCCTGCATGGAGTCCTGATGGTAAGTACCTCTATTACTGCTCTGCTCATTATGAGAAACAGGACTCGAACTTGGCAACGACGAAGGAAATGGACTTGATCCTGCATTACCGAGAGGTTCACTATAACCTTTATCGCAGAGGTTTTGACCTGAAGAGCAAGTCCTTCGGTCCACGCGAACTGGTGTATGACGCTGCTGCAGATACGATGTCTGCTACCTTGCCTCGTATCTCGCCTGATGGAACGAAGTTACTCTTTACACGAGGAATGTATGGTATCTTCCACATCTGGCATAACAGCAGTGACCTTTGTATGATAGATCTGACAGCCAATGACAGTACGGGTTTTGCACGTCCACGCAATGTGGAAGAACTGAATTCACCCGATGTGGAGAGCTACCATTCATGGAGCAGCAATGGTAAGTGGGTCATCTTCAGCAGTCGACGTCATGACGGTAATTTCACCCGTCCATTCATGGCTCATCTGAATGCTGATGGTACCTTCAGCAGACCTTTTGAACTGCCACAGGCACAACCTGCCTACCATCTGCAATTCATGCGAAGCTATAACATTCCTGAGTTCATGAGTGGACCTGTTACCATCACGCCTCAGGAGTTGGCAAAGGTGATTAAAAATTAAAAATTAAAAATTAAAAGTTAGAATTTTACCTTTCCCAATTTTTCCTTTTCAATTCGAACGTAGTGTTGCCTTGCCTGCCTTTAATGTAGACTTGGTTGAAATGTTGATGGTTCCGGATTTCTGATCGCAGCGAACCACGATTAGGGCACGACCCTTGTAGGTAGTGACATGCGAGGAGGTCTTGGGCTCGATGTCCTTGAAACTGGCAGAGGCTGCTGCGAGGAGGGAGCCTGCACCACTGACGTTGACATCCACGGGAATGGCAGCATTGGGACATACATGGCCCTGCTTGTCCACCACCTCCATCACGATGTAGGAGAGGTCCTGACCATTGGCCTTGAGGGTGGTCTGCTCAGGAGTGAGACGAATAGCGTAGGGCTGGCCTACAGTAACAAGGGTAGTACTGGCACATGCCTTACCCGAGGCATCACAGGCAACGGCGCGCAGGGTACCGGGCGTATAAGGCAAATCTACATGCCAGGTATATTTGTCTTTAGTAGGGTCCATCTTGATGAATCCTATATATTCGTTGTTTAGGTAAAGATGTACTGACGGTGCCTTACTGTATATCTCGATTTCCATACTCTTGCCCTCATAGCCTGGCCATGTCCAAGACTCCCAGGTGGGCCATACCGACCAACTGGTTTCGGAGATAGTACCGCCTTCCTTATGATAATCCTCGGGTTCCCGTACCGCCATGTAGATGAAGTTGGGGTCACCCTCCTTCACATTCCAGAGCATGTCGCGATAGTGAGAGATGGGTTTGCGCCACCCTGTGATGTCCACATCACCGCAGTAGGCACCATGGAAGGGGAAGTGCTTCTTCTGATAGTGCTCGCCACGAGGTTCGTCCTCGTAGTAGAACTGACCGATGCCTGATTCGCCCAGATAGTCCAGACCTGTCCATACCATATCGCCGATGATATAAGGACGCTCGAGGGTGTGCTGCCAGTTCTTGAAGGCATCACGAGGAAAACTCTCGGTCTGCCACATGACACGGTCGGGACAACGCTCGTGATCACTCTCGGACTTGTGCATCATGTAGTTGTAGCCCACGATATCGAGCACCTCGGCATGAGGATCGAAGATCTCCCAATCACTGTCCCACGAACAGAGTGCCTCAGTGACAGGACGTGTGGGGTCGAGAGCGGTGATGACAGCCTTGAACTTACGGGCTGTTTGTACGACGCGTATCTCCTTACGCTCGATGACCTCGTTACCAATGCTCCAGCAGATGATGGAGGGATGATTACGGTCACGCAGCACCATGGCAGTGAGGTCCTGCTGATACTCCTTGTCAATGACTTCGTGATAGTCGTGAGCAGTCTTCTCGGTGTACCAACCATCAAAAGCCTCGTCGATGACGAGCATACCCAGACTATCACAAGCATTGAGGAAGGCGGAGGTCTGAGGATTATGGCTGGTGCGGATGAGATTGAAGCCAGCCTCCTTCATCAGTCTGACCTTACGAACCTCGGCCTGATCATACGCCATGGCACCAAGGACACCATCATCGTGATGCACGCAGGCTCCGTTGATGAGGATGGGTTGACCATTGAGGCGGGCACCTTCCTGAGCATCGTATGTGAAG
>DCIS01000127.1 GCA_002317475.1 Prevotellaceae bacterium UBA1720
GAAAAAACAACCAATATTATTTTATTTATAAAACAATGAAAAAGATTTTTTCTCTTGCGCTGCTATGTGCAGCCATGATGGCATCCTCACAGGTTTATGCCAGCGAGATTGAAAAACTAAGTAATGGAAGAAACCGTCAACACTGATGGTAACAAGAAAGCGGGCGATTTCCTCGAAGAGCCTCTGTTCAGCAAATCTTCATCACGTGACAACTATTTCTGCATTGCCAAGGGTATGGGCCTTGGTCTGGGTTTCATTGGCACATTGGGCACCTCTGATGAGATGGAGACTAATATGGGACGTAGCATCGAGGTAGACTGGAACCTTTTTAACCTGGGTTACAAGTTCAAGGGTAATAACAGCGTGAGCCTGGGTCTGGGTCTGATGTGGCGTAACTACCGCATGACAAACGACAAGTACTTCATGCTTGATGGAGACAAGGTGGAGATTGGCAAGTATCTCATCGGCGTTGATGGTAAGTACTCTCGCCTGCACTCATTCTCTCTGACTCTCCCTGTTCTGTACAGACATGCTTGGAACAGTGGTTGGAACATCACTGCCGGTGCCGAGATGATGATCAGCAGTCTGAAGTCAAAGTACTACAGCGTAAAGACTCGCGTCGACGCAGGTGAATATGAGAATACAACTGTTCAGAGAGGTGTGAAGTTCAATCCCTTCACTGTCAATGCTGTGGCTTGTGTAGCTTACAAGCACGTGGGTCTCTACGTAAGATACTCACCCATGGATGTCCTCGACAAGGGTTATGGTCCTTCATTCCAGTCACTCTCTGTAGGTTTCCGTCTCATCCCCTAATAGGTAGTGCTTAGCGTATGACTAAACATCGAATATACCATCTGTGTGTAGCACTGCTGTCTCTGGCAGCAGTGCTTACCCCTTCCTTTTCCTTTGCTCAGAGTGATTTGGTAATGCCCTTGAAGGCAGACTCCCTCGAGAGGCTTTACCTCAACATCCCCATCATGGATTTACCCTATCAGGTGACGGTGGCCAAGGAGACCGGGAATGGATGGAATGCGTTCTACAACCAATCAATGGCCTCCTCGCTGGAACTGAGCGAAGACCTCCATGTGGCCAGTCATTACGCTATTCGCAAGATATGCAAGGAACGTCAGTATTCACGTCTGGCCATCTATGCCTGGGACTTCCTGTCCATGTATCTGCCTTTCGGCACAGGATGGACTCACGAAGAGTATCATCGTGCTGTGATGGGACTGCGTGGCGTATCGAGCTTCGACGAGATATGGAAGATGCAGCTTTTTGCCTCCACCGTATCTGTCTCGCACGAAACGGACGAGGGCATGGAGCGTCTGCACGACTTTTATATCAAGGATTTCATACGCATGAATGCCGCCGGCCTGGAGGGTCAGTCACACCTGAATCAACGCCTGCAACGCAATGACTTCTTCTATCACCGTTACATGATGAACGAACTGACGATGTGGATGAATGTCATCAACAACTACTTTTACCTCGACGGTTGTGCTGACCCCGAGACAGACGAGATGGTAAACGAGATGAACGAGGAGGAGACACAGGTGAAACAGCGTGACTTCACCGGCATGGACCTCTCTGCCTGGGCTTACGAACTGTTCCATCCTGGTGTAGCCTACGCACAGCGTGGCACACATCCCAGCGGCGTGGGCACCAACCGTTACATCACCTATGATATGATTGGCGAAGAGGGTGTGGCGTACCTCAAGAAGCAGAGCCGTCGCGAGTGGCTGAATGCCCTGTCGCCCATGATGATTGGCATCAGACGTATTCCCTTGTTCCAGACCAAGGCAGGTCAATGGTATGGCAACTTTGCCGGTCGTCATTATCTGACCCATTATGGAGATGATATCTCCGTCGACCTGATGCTGGAGACCCCGAAGCTCAACTTCATCGTGGCTCCACACATCTACAGCAACTACGTCAAGAGCTTTCCTGGCATGGAGTTCGCCATCGAGGACAAGAGGTTCATGAATGACCGTATACGCCTTAGTGCCACCACACAACTCTGGTCACAGCCAGAGGAGTTTAGCAGCACCAAGGGTAAATTCGGAGGACTGATCTCTGCCGATGTATCCTATGCCTTCTCCCACCGATGGGAGGCATACGCTCAACTCACGGGCAAGACCGATGGTTGGGTGGCAGGCAATGTCTACCTGGACAAGAACCTCTCCCTGCGTGGCGGACTGCGCTGGAAAATAAACAAAGTTTATTAATTACAAATTATAAGTTATAAATTATAAAAAAAAATGAAGAAGACATTTCTTTACGTGATGATGGCTGCTATGGCCCTCTTCACATGCACGATGAGCTCGTGCAGCGATGATGACGATTCAAAGAACAACGAGGCCGAGGAGGCTGCTGTGATTGATAATATCAACCAGTGCATCCTGAACAACTTCGTAGTGCTGGACGGTGATAACAACCTGGCTCGCGAGGGTCTGTATGGCGGTCACAAGGATGCAGCAGACACCACCTCCTTCCTCTTCCAGGTAGCAGATGCCGAGGCTGCCGTGAAGTTCTACAATGCCTTGATGCCCGACTCGCTGGTCAGCAAGGTGAAGGTGGACGGTCAGAAGCGCACCCTCAGCTACACCCAGGAGGGTAAGCAGTACACCATGATCTATGCTCCCGCCACAGGTGAGAACATTGCCACCATCACCCTGCCCAACGTGGAAGGTTATAACAAGTATGCACGCACCGTGCAGTTGCGAGACCATGTCAGCGACAACGGAATAAGTGCTGCACAATTCAAGGCCAAGTACACCTTAGGTAAGGGCTACAGACTGGAACATGCCAATATACTTGTGCCGGATGACGTTGAAGAAGGAAAAATCCTGCATTATTATACTTTGGCAGATGAGATACATAGTCCATTATTCCACTGTATGTTCAACAACGGAAAGATAGCATTGCTTGTTTACTTCCCCGAATTTAACAATGAGGCTGATCGTACGGACAAGCTAGTGCCTCCTATGGTTGATGAAAATGAAATAGATGAATATGGAATCAAATTTTATCCTGTTAACCGCCTCAACACCAATCAATGCTACAACAACAATGAAGATGAAGACGGTTTCAACAAATTTCTACCCACTATGGCTGAGTTCAAGTGTATCGAAGACAATCTACAAGACTTTGTAACTGCCTATAACAAAGAGAATAACGCAGATCTGCTTGACGGCGAACAATACAACAAGAGAACCAGTCCTGCAAAGATCATGAAAACTCTGGCTCCTGGCATTGACAAGGACCAAGCCTATAGTTATTATGCCACGTGTGAAACCAAAAACAGCTTGTTCGACAACAAAAAAGTGCATTGTTTCCGATTCTCAAGCACAGATGATCTTTGGGTAAACAAGAATCACAAGAATTATCTGTCCGTAGCGTATATCTGTATCAAACAAAATAAATAATGAAAAAGACTTTCCTTTACGTGTTGATGGCTGCAGCAGCCCTCTTCACCAGCACGATGAGCTCGTGCAGCGATGATGATGACACAAAGAACAACGAGGCCGAGGAGGCGATGATTGATGACATCAACCAGTGCATACTGAACAACTTTGTAGTGCTGGACGGTGATAACAACTTCCTACGCGAGGGTCTGTATGGCGGTCACAAGGATGCTGCAGACACCACCTCCTTCCTCTTCCAGGTAGCAGATGCCGAGGCTGCCGTGAAGTTCTACAACGCCTTGATGCCCGACTCGCTGGTCAGCAAGGTGAAGGTGGACGGTCAGAAGCGCACCCTCAGCTACACCCAGGAGGGCAAGCAGTACACCATGATCTATGCTCCCGCTACAGGTGAGAACATTGCCACCATCACCCTGCCCAACGTGGAAGGTTATAACAAGTATGCACGCACCGTGCAGCTGCGCGACCATGTCAGCGACAACGCTTTGAGTGCAGCACAATTCCAGGAAAAGTACTACGTAGGCAAATGCTATTGGCTTAACAACAGAAAACTGCCCGTGACGAATTACCTTAATACTTCAACGGCAAAATACCTGACCAAATCTACGGACAACCAGGACTCACAGAACCGCTATGCTGTTCCCTCATTCTGCGTTTACAACGATGGAAACAATGCCTTGTTCATGTATATACCCATGTCCGGTTTGAACAGCGAACGCCAAGACTATGTGGTGCTGAAGAAGAATGAGTCAGGTGAGTATTTAAATAGCGAAAGGTACTATGCCTTAAATACGCTCACTACCAACCAGTGTTACGACAACATTGCAGCAGGCGGCTACAACGAGTTCCTGCCTACCACAAAGGAACTGAGATTGATACGTGACAATTTCACCACCTTCGTAAATAACTACAATAGACTGAATGCTGCAACTTTACCCACAGAAGGACTTGCACTCTATACAAACATGAACCAAATTCTGCGTGTCTTCTCAAGTAACATTGAAATGTACGACGTTAATTTTGCCACTTGTGAAACCAAGAACGGACTGTTTATCAAGAAACAAGTGAAGTTCGTCGATTTCGCGATGGGAAATGAATATTGGAAAAACAAGAACAGTGAGGAGACGCTTAAAGTTGTCTACATTTTCATTGTTCCAAACAAATAGTAAATAATGAAAAAGACATTCCTCTACGTGATGATGGCTGCAACAGCCCTCTTCACATGCACGATGACCTCGTGCAGCGATGATGACGACACAAAGAACAACGAGGCCGAGGAGGCAATGATTGATGATATCAACCAGTGCATCATGAACAACTTCCTGGTGATGGGTACCGATTCGCTTGGGAACACGGTGATTCGAAAGGGTCTCTACGGTGTAACAAGAGATGCCGCTGATGCCACCTCCTTCATCTGCCAGGTGGCTGATGCAGAGGCTGCCGTGAAGTTCTTCAACAATCTGATGCCAGACTCAATGGTCAGCAAGGTGAAGGTGGACGGACAGAAGCGCACCCTCAGCTATACCCAGGAGGGTAAGCAGTACACCATGACATACGCTCCCGCCACAGGTGAGAACATTGCCACTATCACCCTGCCCAACGTGGACATTTATAATAAGTATGCACGCACCGTGCAGCTACGTGACCATGTCAGCGACAACGCTACAGCAGCAGAATTCCAGCAGCAATATCAAGTTGGCGATGCTTATCAGCTGGGAGGTTGTAAGTTGTACATATCCGCTCCCAAGTATTTCGCTTACACTTCAGATAAGTACAATAATGGGGAACTGTACTCCTACGATGAGGATTATTTTGATCGTTACATGTACACTACCAACGTTGACTATGCGTATGATAATGATGATGAATACGATGACGATGATGATGATGACGATGACTACTCGGATGATTCTGAGGAACCGGAATATGAAATAAACCTGCCAGAAGCATATCATTCCCCCTATTACTATTGCGTGTATAACAACGGTACAACAGCTATGTTCGTCTATGTACCCAACGACCACGATATAGTATATCGCAAGGACCATTTGCGCGATACTTTTAATAAGCAAATGAAAGTTTACCCTATTGAAAAGTTCACCACCAACCAGTGTTATGACAAAAGAAAAGATGGGGGTCTAAACGAGTTGCTACCCACATCCGCTGAGTTGAAGGCCTTGTACAACAACTTCCCCGACTTCGTCAATGCCTACAACCGACGATTTAACAAGAACCTGAATCCCAGATCAGTTGCCAGTTCCCTGATCAGCATCTTTGATCGTGAAAACTCACTCCAGCTCAATGCCGCTACTTGTGAAACCAAGAACGGACTGTTTAGCAGAAAGCAAGTGAAATACGTGAGTCTGGCCAGTGGAGAAGAGGAATGGATGAACAAGAACCATACCAACATGCTTGACGTGGTGTACATCCGTATCCTCACCAACGTGGATGAAAGCGAGTGGGTAATTGTTGAATAAGAGTAGTCTTAAGGTGGGTTTTATAAAATCCCACCTTTAATTATTCCTTTACTCTACCGACATACTCTTTGTATTCTGCCTCAGATACACCGGCTAACTTCAGCATCTGCTCGTAGAAGTAGTCGTTCTTTTCCTTTCGCTCGGATAAAGCTGCATACTGAATCTTGAACATATAGTCGGTGAGGAGATGCTCGGTCAGGAGTTCCTCGACAATCTGATGCAGAGCCTTGCCGTCAATGATCTGTTTGTTCTTAGCCTCTTGCAGGATGGTGCGATGCTGCGAATAGAGGGAGTTGATCAACTCAAAGGACTCCTTGTCAAACTGCAGGTACATGGCAAAACGCTGGTAAGCATCGACATCAGCAAACTGGTGAACAATCTGAGCATCAAAAAAGTACAGTTCGGAATGACCTTGCTTCGAGAACAAACGACACTCGCCCAGTTTGTTCATCTCCTTACGCAGGACATCTTCGGGCACACGACTCAAATCTTGTTCATTCTCCCAATAGAGGTTGATGAGATTCTCCACTACGGCAAGGTGGGTGTTGAAGACTGAATCCGTCTTCTCCAGCATATCACCATCAACCTCAATGCTGCGAATGGCATTGAGCATCACTTCGCGTGACTGCTCATGTGACTTGCGATAGTCGAAGAAGAAGGCGATACCAAAGGTAAGTACGATACCGATGACACGGCCCTTATTATATGTATTATGATGTTTTATTGTTCCAAAACGTAACAGATAAGTGAATTTTAGCGATATATACAATTTGGAACAATACATATTTTAATGATTAAACAAATTTTAATAAATTTGCATCTTAGAAAACTACACTATATATTATAACGCTTGATTTAATTATAAATAACAATGAAAAAGTTTTTCTATTTTGCACTCGCAGCACTGATGTCTTTTGCTGCAACCATGTCGCTAACCTCATGCGGCGATGACGAAAAAGATGATATCCAGCCAAGCAACGAATTCAAGAGTGCTGAGGTAGTGGTATCTTATGAATTCAGCGAGGACGTACTGCAGATTTTTGATCTTACAATCAACGTGACTGACTTCGACGGTAAGACTAAGAGCGTAGAAGTAAGCAAGGCTGGCCAGCAGTCGTTCACCACCACCAGCAAGAATGGTGTCTTGAACGTTAACTTTGGCGTAAAGGGCAAGGAAGGTTTTACCCCCGAGAACCGCAGCTATGAACTCAACTGGAAGATGTATATGGCCTCGACCGTGTACTACCAGAATGGAGAGAAGGAATATTATTCTTCAAGTGTCATGAACAATACACAAAGATACGGTGAGGGCAAGTTGACCAGCGATAATCTTCCAGCGTTGTACACGAGACACGAGGGTACCAAGGTCTACACCATGACACTCAAGGATGGAGAATTCGTAAGAGAATAATAAAAAACACCCACTGGGTGATAAACATAAAAATCATAAATCAATTCACTATTATGAAGAAGTTTTTTTCACTTTGCGCAATCGCATGCGCAATGGTAGCTTTCCAGAGCTGCTGCACTGTAAACGCACCTATGTATTGCAATGCTGAAGGTAAGATCGGTTCTAAGGTAGGTGAGGCAACCTCTACTCAGTACCTCCTCCTCTGGACCAGCAAGGGTAAGCAGCAGACCCTCAAGGAGGCTGCTAAGAATGGTGGCATCACCACTATCAGCCAGGTTGAGTATCAGAACCAGTCTGTTCTCGGTGGTATTATCATGAAGCGCACCACTCGCGTTTATGGTGAGTAATCATCTGCAACCATAGAGTTGAGTACGAAAACTCTGACAAGCATAAGGGTCGGCCAAGTTGGTCGGCCCTTTGTTATGAAAAACCAAATGTAACTATCGCCACCCTATAGAACCCACCTTATAAGATATACGGCCAGAGCAATCTGGGTGAGCAGTATTGCAGGCACACCGATCTTGAATTTCAAGTGTTTTGTCTTATGACGCCATGCCATCATACCGCCCCATGCACCGATGCTTCCACCGATAGCGGCAAGCAGCAGTAGGGTAGCCTCTGATATTCGCCACCATCCCTTCCTCGCCTTTAGTTTGTCAATGCCATACACAATGAATGTAATGACATTTATAATTATGAGATAGTATACAACAGGATTGTTCATGATCGGCAACTGTTTTTTCTGTCAAGCTAAGGAACTTAGGTACATTTTGATATGCAAATATAAGCATAATACTCTGTAAGTGAGGAAAAAATGAGGCATAAACTGCCGAAAATTGTCCGTTTTGCTTTGTCAATAGCCTTGTTCGCTGTACCTTTGTACCTAGATTGCAATAATGCAAACTTTACAACGACCTAAAAACAATCTGAATATGAAGAGAATTGCAACAATCTTGTTTTGCCTCATGAGTGTATTAGCCGCCAAGGCTTTAGTACTTCCAGAGATTATCGGCGACAATATGATTCTGCAACAACAGACTAAGGCAAAGCTATGGGGATGGGCAAAGCCTAATGCCACGGTAGAGTTGTATGGTTTATTTCTCCATCCTGGCGGGTCGAATATGGTGGACGAGAAAACTTTGATTACCTCTGGAGGGAAAAACTCACTCAGGTGCACTGCTGATGCCAAAGGTCGTTGGGAGATATACGTGGAAACACCCAAAGCAAGCTATGATCCATACCAATTGATATTTATCGAAAAGGTTAAAGACCAGGTTGTTGACACCAAGACCATTAGCAACATACTCATCGGAGAGGTATGGTTCTGCTCAGGACAGTCGAATATGGAGATGCCCCTCGGAGGTTTCTGGAATTGCCCTATAGAAGGAGCAAACGAGGCCATCGCACAATCGAGGAAATACACCAAAAGCATCCGTGTGGCAACTATAGCAAAAGATGGCCAGAAGACGCCACAGGATAAGGTTGCCGGCAAGTGGGAAGTGTGCGAACCAAGGAACGCATCAAGATTCTCGGCTGTGGGTTATTTCTTCGCTACTACACTTACCGACATGCTCGATGTTCCGGTAGGTATCATCAATTGCTCGTGGGGTGGCTCTTGCGTGGAGGGTTGGCTGCCCAAGGAGATACTGGAGACATACCCTGACGGCATCGTGCCGTTCAACGATAATGACTACATGCAGAAGATGGTGATGTACAACGGTATGCTTCATCCATTGGCTGGCTACAGTATAAAGGGTTTCCTTTGGAATCAGGGCGAGAGTAATATCGGCAGGGAGAAGGAGTATGCTGAACGCTTTATGACGATGGTGGATTTATGGCGCAGAATGTGGGGTAATGACGAGTTGCCCATCTACACCGTTGAACTGCCACCTTATTGGTACGATGACGTCAACGGCATCAATGGTCCTCAGTTCCGTACGGTTCAGCATGAGATAGCCCACAAACTGAAGAACAGCGGATGTGTATGTACCTCAGACCTCATTTACGACTATGAGCCCAAGCAGATTCATGGCACGAAGAAGAAAGAGATAGGTCAGCGCCTTGCCTACATGGCCCTTTCGCGCAACTATGGGATAGAAGGCATCGCAGCCGATGCTCCCGAGTTTGAGTACATGGAGGCTCATCCAGCCTCAGAAGCTGACCTACAGGTCATTGCAGGCACTGCTGTGACAAAGAACGCAAACGAGAAGGGTACGGTCTATCACCTGTATTTCAAGAACGCTGACGATGGTTTTGATCGCCTCTCGGATATTGAGGACTTCGAGGCCCAGGGCACTGACGGCAAGTGGCACCCTGCAATAGTATGGGCTGACTCAGCATGGAAGGATGTCAAGCGTCAGGGCTGTTTCCTGAAACTGGTCTGTCCTGAGGCTGGCGAGGTGAAGAACATACGTTACTGTTATAAGAATTTCGTAAGAGGAAAGTTGCATAATGTGCGCGGTCTTCCCGTAGTTCCGTTTACAACAGAGGGCTCAACGAGCACACACTCCAGCAGATAACCCACAGGACAGCATCCGGATATCATGCGAGCAGCTATGTCATTACGACCCGTAATACGTGTTATGTTTAATAGAATGATTCGTGCAATAGTAACGGTATGATTATCTGAGGTTTACGCTAGAAAATGCACCACAATGGCAAATCTGATTTAATCCTTCTTCTGATACACTCTGACATAGTCAATGTCATAGCGCATGGGGAAACAGTCTGATGACACATCACCTCCATTGTCGCCACCAATAGCCAAATTGAGTAGTATATATTGCGGGGCATGAAAGGGATTGATACCGTCTACACTCTTGTTGACGGTGGTTGAGAGATCTATCTCATTCAGCAGTTCATCATCGAGGTAGATGCGGATGTAGGTCTCGTCCCAATCCATACGCCAAATGTGAAACCGTGATGTCCAGAACGGATCTTTCTTCGTGAAGTGCGTGAGTGGCGTCACCTTACTGTTCCAAATAGCTTTATAGGGTTGAGTATCACCCCATGCGGCATTGGCCAGGATACTGGGAACTCCATTGCTGCGGTAATACTCCATCACATCTATCTCTCCGTTGCTGGGCCAGGGCAGATTGTTGCCCAAGAGCCAGATGGCAGGCCATGCACCATATCCATCGGGAATGCGAGCACGCACCTCCATTCGTCCGTACAGGAAAGAGAACTTACCTTGCGTGTTGATACTTGATGAGGTGCACGTAATGGCGGGACGGGCCTTACGCCAATCCTTGGCATTGGCACGGTAGTGCGGATTGGGACGGTTCGCTTCGCGTGCTTCAATGGTCAGAAATCCGTTTTTTACAAAGGCGTTATCTTCTTGATACCATTGCAGTTCGTGATTGCGCACAAAACCCTGTTCGAAGTTCCAGCGGGCTTCGCTCACCTTGCCATCTGTGTCGAACTCCTCGCTCCACACCAGTTTGTAGTCGGATGATGTCGTCACGTCATCCTTGCTGACCACCTGAGGCTGCCCCTTCCCCTTGGTTTGGGCTAAAGAAGGTAGCGCAACGGTTAAAAGAATAAATGTAGTAAAGAATATACGTTTCATGTTTCTAATTGTTTAGTCGGTGGTGTAGCACCACTGCAATATGTTTTTACTTATCCCATAATCTACGATAGTACGCTGCCTTCTTCTCCAATTTCATCGGATAGGCGCGCGATGAACTGGGCATGCGATACCAATGCAGGGTTGATGATTGACGCTTTATGGTTAACGGAAAGCTTACGCAATCACCCACCTTAGGCACCTTCACCTTGATACCCTGCTTCTCCAGATACGACTGCAACTCCTCACTGGCTTTACCCCCAGTGGTCACAATAGAAAGGCAAGCAGACATCTGCTCCAAG
>DCIS01000159.1 GCA_002317475.1 Prevotellaceae bacterium UBA1720
TACTCCAAACGTATCCCCCTGCATAAGTTCTTGGTCAGCAGTGTGTTGAGGACGGAGTCGGACGTTGCCAACCTGTCACGCAACAATGTGAATGCCACGCAGCGTAGTTGCCACATGTTTGGCACCACCTTCGATATCAGTTACAATCTCTATTATACCGTTTCCAATCCTGATGGTCCTCGTCGCCGTGAGGTCAGGAATGATTCGCTGAAGATGGTGCTGAGTGAGGTGCTACGTGATGCCCGTCGTGAGGGCAGATGCTATGTTCGTTATGAGGTAAAGCAACCTTGCTTCCACATCACCGTCAGATAAGCTGCTTGGTGCTCTGCGTCTTTGTTGCGTGGATAAAAATCTTCATAAAAGGGCTTTCCGTGTTAAACCATGACGGAAAGCCTGTGTCTTTATTTACAGATGGGCCGGAAAATCAGTGTTCCGGAACACCTGCATTGAAAGACAAATGTTAACCAAATAAAAATAAAAAATTATGAAGAAGATTATGATTTTGATGGCTGCTGTCATTCTTTCATGTGGCACAGCAATGGCTCAGCAGAATGGTCAGCGTCAGCGTGGCAACCGTGGTCAGATGAGTCAGGAGGAGATTGCAAAGATGCGTTCTGAGAACATCAAGAAGCAGGCTGAGAGCCTGGCCAAGGATATGAAGCTGGCTAAGGACAAGCAGGCTGATTTCATCACCGACTATACTGCATACCAGGAGGAACTTCAGGGTTCTACTACTTTCGATATGAGTGCTTTCACCAACCGTCAGGAGCAGAAGAAGGTTAAGGACATGAGCGATGATGAGTGTCTGGAGGCTGTAACCAAGGTTATCTCACGTGCTGAGGATGCTGCAAAGCAGGCCAACACTCGTCTGGAGGTTACCAAGAAGTGGGTAGCTAAGTTCCTAGAGAAGGAGTACACTCCCCAGCAGTTGTATCAGATCTTCGCTGAGACTCGTCGTAGTGGCAATGCCGCTGGTGCCCAGAACATGATGCGTATGGGCGGTGGTATGCCTATGGGCGGCTTTGGTGGCGGTATGCCTATGGGTGGCGGCGGCTTCGGCGGCGGTATGCCTGGTGGTTTCTAATCCACTTGAACCCTTTAAACCGTTTGAACCTTTTTGAAACGTTTGAACCTTTTAAACCCTATATACAGTTGCCTGTCACTTTCTGTGATGGGCAATTTTTTTTCACCTTTTGTTTTGACGTGTGGACAAAAGTATGTAACTTTGTGCGCAAATTAATTACAATCAATACACATTATTTATTTTTTACTTCAAAAGCTTATGAAGAAATTTTTACTCTCTTTGGTAGCTCTTCTTGCTGCCACGTTCTCCTTTGCACAGAAGGTTAGTTTGGATTTTACCAATCCTGTTGGTGATTGGAATCTTCCCTTGAAGGCAAATGCCATCACTGAGGCTACCACCGTCACTAATGGCACTTATTCTGTTATCCTCTCTGCTTCAACTGCTGCTTACGCTGGTGGTTCTGAGGCTAATGGCTATACCTATTTGATGATTGGTAAGAGCGGATCTACCGTTACTCTTCCCGCATTTGATTTTGCTGTTGGCAAGATTGAGGTTGTCGGTAATGCAGGTGCTTCTGCAAACACACTGATGAATGTCTATGTTGGTGAAACTGCTGTTAGTACCGAGACCAAGGGTAGTGCTGAGACCAACACCTACGCTATTGATGCTGCATATCAGGCTGCTGGCAATGTGTATGTCCTGACTGTTACTTCATCACACAATGCTCAGATTACCAAGATCAATATCTATGAGGCTGGTGATGACAACACTGGTGGTGGTTCTGGTGATGTTGAGCCCGAGTTGCCCAACCTCGTTTCTGTAGCTGAGGCACAGGCTGCTGAGGCTGGTACCGAGGTCACCGTTAGTGGTACTGTTTATGCTGTAGGTGCTACCAGTTTCGTAGTTGGTGATGCAACAGGCTACATCTTCCACTATGGTGCTGCTGAGGTTAAGGTTGGCGATACAGTCAACGTTACTGGTGCTGTCAGCGCATACGGTGGTTTCAACCAGTTCAAGAGCGCTACTGTTACCGTCGTTAAGTCTGGTTCTGTCAAGTATCCCGACCCCGTTGTAATGGATGGTGCTGCTATGGATGCATGGATTGCTGCTCCCGCTATTCAGTACGTGAAGTACACCGGTAAGCTCACCATCAGCGGCAACTACTACAACGTAGCTGTTGAGGGTGCTGAGACTGCTGTAGGTTCTATCATCAAGGCAAACGCAGACCTGCTCGAGAAGATGTCAAACGGCAACGAGTATGTATTTACCGGTTTTGCTATGTATGTCAGTGGTACTAAGTATGTCAACACCATCATCACCGACGTTAAGGCAGTAGGCGAGGAGGTTGTACTGAAGGATATCAGCAACACCCTCGAGACCGCTTACACCGTATCACAGGCAGTTGCACTCATCGACGATGCCAACAACGACCTGAGCAAGAAGGTTTACATCAAGGGTATCGTTTCTGCTCCCTACAAGGAGGTATTCGTTGATCACAGCTATGGCAATGCCACCTTCTTCATCTCTGAGGACGGTAGTGCTGAGAGCCAGCAGTTCGAGATTTTCCGTGGTTATAGCTTCGGTGGTGTGAAGTTCGCTGAGAACGAGGACATCAAGCTGGGTGATGAGGTAGTATTCTATGGCGCTCTGACCAAGTACAACACCACCTACGAGACCACACAGGGTGCTGAGCTCGTACAGTTGAACGGCAAGGCTGAGTTTGATGCTATCAACAGCATCCAGGCTGAGAAGAACGCTGCTATCTACGACCTCTCTGGCCGCAAGGTTAGCAAGGCACAGAAGGGCCTCTACATTATCTCTGGTCGCAAGGTTGTGAAGTAATAGCGATCTATTGTACGCAACATAGCGCGCTAATATATAAGTCCGAGGTTTTGCAATCTCGGACTTTTTTTTCAAGCCCTTCCTTATTTCTCATTCATTCACGTAGAGACACCGTAGAGACACCGTACAAACACCGTACGCATACGTACGCTATACGTAGGCTATACGTAGGCTGTACGTATTTCGTATCTTTGCATCACTACCACCTTAACAGTTTAACAGTTTAACAGTCCGAATTTAAGGTACCCCCCCCCATTTTCCAAAACTCTTTATTAAAACTTTATAAATACTTAATAATCAATATATTATATATAGAATATAGAGTATGCAACAGGTTGTGACCCCTCAATTTTTGGACTGTTAAACTGTTAAACTGTTAAACACATCTACTTCCTACTAAGCTAATTAACTGAATTTCAATATATAAAACACTATGGAAAATATTAATGATATACTTTTTTCGCTCGAGAAACCCGAGATTCCTCGCCGTTTTCGAGCATAATTAAGGACTTTACAAGCAAGATTCCCGACTATTTACAACCGTTATTGCAATAAATATACAGTTTTCATATCTGACAATTAGAGCAATCTCTATAATCAAGTACAAAGTTAAGAGACTCCTCGGTTCATTTTCGATACTAAAAAAGTTTCAGAATCAATTCCGATGCACGCATCTAAACGCTACATTTTGCCCGTCGGTAAAAGCCATTTGATAACTGCTTTTGCACGTCTGCAAAAACATGACCTCGAAAATATCTCCAAAATCTAACAAAGCTAATTTATAGAACCCACCTATAATAAGGCAAAATTTTAGAACGTATCTAAAAAAAGACTGTGGTTCTTGCTACCTTGGATTTTTTTTCATAACTTTGCCATTGTATTATGGAAAGACAACAATTCATGGAGAATGTTCTGCTGATTGATGCAGACTTTCTGGATAGCGTAGCTGCCGATATGCGACTGAATTTCAGTCGTATGCTAAACCGTGACATCGCTATTGCCGACCTGGCTTCGTGGCTGGTGTGTGCCGCACTTGATGGCGGTGTGCCCGAGGATGAGCAGGGAAACAGCCAGAACAAGGTGCAGGTGGTGATGATACGCTCGCTGCAGAAGACTAACCTGGAACATTTCGAGCCCTCTAATATGCTCTCCGGCATTGATGGCAAGGCCTTCAACGACCCCTACATGGGTGAGTTCCTGCTGAGTGTTGTCCCAGAAGAGAAACCCATCAGTGACGGTGAACCCCTCTTCGTGGAGTCTGCCCGTTATCTGAAGAACAGTGCCGAGATCAAGCGCTTGGTTCTGGTTCCCGACATGCTCGGATATGGCTCGCTGATCAAGGAGGATCTGGAGAAGGCTGAGGGTGGTCCTGACACGGTCTTGCTGACCATGCAACCCGAGGAGGGTAGGGGATTCACCACTGAGATACTGGGCTACTCCCTCATGCATGCCCTTGGCATTGCCCCTGAAGAACTGAAATAATTGACATAACAAAATTCGCTGCATACCCCCCAACCAACCATGCAGCTCCCTCCCCGCTCGGGGAGGGCGGGGGGTAAGGCTTTTATGGGAAGAGTATTAATTATCGGAGCTGGTGGTGTGGCAACCGTTGCTGCTCACAAGGTGGCTCAGAACAAGGATGTTTTTACCGAGATTAAGATTGCCTCTCGTACGGAGAGCAAGTGTAAGGCTCTGGCTGATGTGCTGAACCAGAAATATGGTACGGCCGTCACTACTGCACGCGTTGATGCTGACAGCGTGGATGAACTCGTTGCCTTGATGAGCGAGTACAAGCCTGATATCGTCATGAATCTGGCTTTGCCTTATCAGGACCTCACCATCATGGATGCCTGTCTGGCTACAGGGTGCAACTACCTGGATACAGCCAACTACGAGCCTAAGGACGAGGCACACTTCGAGTACAGCTGGCAATGGGCTTACCGTGATCGTTTTGAGCAGGCTGGCCTGACTGCTATCCTGGGTTGTGGCTTTGACCCCGGTGTGACCAGCGTCTACACTGCCTATGCTGCCAAGCATCACTTCGACGAGATGCATTACCTGGATATCGTTGACTGCAATGCAGGCAACCATCACAAGGCATTTGCCACCAATTTCAACCCCGAGATCAACATCCGTGAGATTACACAGAAGGGTCTGTACTATGAGAACGGCCAGTATGTTGAGACCGAACCTATGGAGATACACAAGCCCCTTAACTATCCCAATATTGGTCCCAAGGAGAGCTATCTGCTTCACCATGAGGAGATTGAGTCGCTGGTAATCAACTATCCCACCATCAAGCGTGCACGTTTCTGGATGACTTTTGGTCAGCAGTACCTCACCTATCTGGACGTTATCCAGAATATCGGTATGTCACGTATTGACGAGGTAGAGTACAAGGCACCCAAGGCTGATGGCTCGGGCGAGGAGATCGTAAAGATCGTGCCTCTGCAGTTCCTCAAGGCTGTGCTTCCCAATCCTCAGGATCTTGGCCAGAACTATGACGGCGAGACCTCTATCGGTTGTCGCATCCGTGGTATCCGTGGTGGCGAGGAGCATACCTATTATGTATATAATAACTGCAAGCATCAGGATGCCTACAACGAGACCGGCATGCAGGGTGTAAGCTACACCAC
>DCIS01000120.1 GCA_002317475.1 Prevotellaceae bacterium UBA1720
CTGTTCTTGCTGAAACCAACGTATTTGCCGTTGATCCAGAGGTAGAAGAAACTGTCTACGCCATCGAAATTAATGATTACTTTGCGACCCTTCCACTCAGCAGGAACGGTAAAGGTGCGGCGATAAGAACCTACCTCGTTGGGATATTTGTAAGTGGTGTAGCGCTGGTCCTTGGGCTGGCGCATCACACCTTCCTTCCAGTCACCTACCTTCACCTCATGGTAGAACATCACGGGCTGGTTGACATAAAGGGGCACGCCATATTTCATCTCGCCATGTTTGCCTAGTCCCTGTACATTCCAGCATCCAGGCACCTTGATATCGTCCCAAGTGTCAACATTGAATCCTGTCTGATAGAAGTCCTTGGGACGCTGATCGGGTGAGGCCACCCAGTGGAACTTCCACGTTCCATCCAGTGACTGCCAGTAGGGACTACTCTCGGGCAAGACCTGCGTGGCCTGCGTTCCATCGGTAAAATGGAACATATAGGCTGATGGTTGTAACTTGTTGAGCGAAAGGCGTTCAGGCGACTGCCATTCCTCGCCGGAAGGCTGTGCTACGTTGCCATACTCGAAACCTTTTAGAGGTTCGTTGTCTGCAAATGAATTAAGGGCCAGTAAGCCTAATAAGAATGAAAAGATGTTCCTCATTGTTGGTTATTTAGGGTAATTCGGGGTAGAGATATTAGTAGATTGTAATTCAGGGTAGGGGTGTCAGAGTTGCTGATGTACCTCGTCAACACCGGGAATGGTATAAAGGTAGGACAACGTATAGACCAGTTCCTTGACTGAATGTACATAGAAGGTGATGGTACACTCCGCGATGTTGTCCTTGGTGGTAGTGGTCAGTGAATCTATGCTGAGATGCAGGGTGTTGGTGATGTTGTCAATAAGATCCATCAGCAGATGATAGCGGTCAATGGCCTTGATGGCTACGGTTACAGGGAATTGCATATCAGGTTTTTCCTGAAAGTCGTAAACCTCGACATTGTCACCCAACTTGCTGGAAAGGCGGATGATCTCGGGACAACTCTTGCGATGAATGGTCATCATTCCACGTACATCCTTGAAACCGACCGTATCACCTCCAGGCAATGGCTGGCAATAAGGACAACGGGGAGGGTGGGAAGCCGTGATCTGTGAGAAATACTTCCTGAGGTTGCGCTTGGCCTTGTAACTGCATACTGACTCCATCCAATCCTCTTTGGGCGTGAACTCCGGTATGGTGCCAATCTCCACACAGTCACCACGACGAAGTTCCGTCTTAATGGACATCAGCTTGCCATTGATACGGGCATAGTAGGCGTGCAAACCAATCTCTGTGCCCATCTCAAAGGCAAAGTCGAGGGCTGTTGCGCCCTTAGGCAGGATGATACCTCGTCCGTCAGGCGTGAAGACCATCACATCATCATAGTAGAGCGAGGTGACCACATTCTCGAGGAATGTCGTCTCGCGTCCCTCCTTGGCTATATCCTTCAAAACCAGCCTGAAACGGTCTATCCAGTCCTGTACGTTCTTCTCGCCCATTCCGGCAATGCAACCTACCTTGGAACGCTCTACCATCTGATCGCTGCAGATCTGCACATCCTCCCAGATACCGCCATCGCTGAGCAGCATCACCTTGATGCACTCGTAGCTGTTCTCCTTGGCTTGGTCTATGAGGTTGACAAAACTCTCAGGTCGCTCCTTGAAGATATCGGTGAGCAGGGCATAGATGCGCAGACAGATGATCTTTTGCGAAAGGTGCTTCTCGTTACAACCGCTGAAAGTGACACGGATGTAATAACGGTTTTCTACATGCTTGAAGTCTTTCCCACCATCTTTCATGCGGCGATAGAGGCTGTAGGGCCGACGGTAGTAGGCCTGAGCGTTGACACCCTCTATGCCATTTTCGGTGAGTTGCTGGCATATCTGTTGGCAGAAAGCGCTCAGACGCTGCTCATTGTCTCGGATATCCTGTTCGATGCCGTCTGCAATGTCATGGTATTCCATTGGGCAACGGAACTTGAACGAGAGGTTCTCCAAGTCGGTCTTGACATCAAATAATCCCAGACGGTTGGCTAAAGGGGCATAGAAGTAGTCCGTCTCTCCAGCAATCTTCATCTGTTTGTCGGGGCGCATACTGGCCAGGGTACGCATGTTGTGCAGGCGGTCGGCAATCTTAACCATCAGAGCACGAATGTCATAGTGTACGGATTCCAGTAGTTGCTGGTAATTGTCAACTTGCTTAGTAGTGGTATACTGGTCCTTCTTTTTCTTGGTCACCACATCCACCAGGTTAGCTACATTGGGACCAAACAGTCTGGTTATATCCTCGATGGTGTATGGAGTGTCCTCAACCACATCGTGCAGAAAAGCCGCTATTACGGAATCAGCATCCAGTTTTAGTTCTTTGGCAGCAATCAGTGCTACAGAAACGGGATGAATGATATAGGGTTCACCCGACTTGCGTCGTTGGGCAGCGTGTGCTTCCTGTGCAAGATTGAATGCTTGGTGTATGCGTTGCATGTCCCCTTTTCCAACGCGTTCCTCCATGGCGGCAAAAACTTTTGAGACAGCCTCCTGAATAGCCAATGTATAATCCCTTTCCATAAATCCCTGATTGCTTTGCGCAAAGGTAGTTATTTCCCTTCAAATGACAAAGGAAATTGCAGACTAATTATGTTTGTTTGAGGTAAAGGGAATGTAAAAGCTGTTATCTCAAAAAAGAAAAGGCAGTCATTGCTGACCGCCTTATCTTCACTTTTGTGTTTTGTTTTAAGAAAAATGTGTAGGAAACTTCACAGCCTCCATGTGTTGTGTTTTAGAGAATGGTAATAACGATTGTATTTACAAAAGCAGAATTTTTCTAAAGATTGTTGTCGTTGCCCTTCAAGAGAACCGAATCTATGGGATGCGTGTCGGGCAAACCGTAGGCTGTCTCGGGGATAGCCGTAGGAGCAACCTGCTGTGGGGTACTCCGGATGTATTCGGTGCTTCCCTCGCTGTGCAAAGATGCCTGCTGAACAGCCATGCCGATACATAGAACGACAGCTACGCAAGCAGCAGCACGGAAGAAAGGTGTCAGTTTGTAAGAACGGGTGATGCGCTTTGCTGTCACTCTGTTCTCATGGCGTACCTCCTGCTTGTCTTCGGTGAGGGCAAGGATGCGCTTGTCAAAATCTGCATCCAGATGTTCCTCGGCGTGCAGATGCTGACCTATGAACAATTCACGATAGGGTAGAAGGCGAACGGGTACATCCTTCTGGGTAAAGAACGCCTGTAGGATATGCTCCTCCTCCAATGAGGTCTCGCAGTTCCAGTAGCGGTCAAGCAGTTGTTCGATGTACTTATAATCCATATCCTTCTATCTTAGAGAATTGTAGTTTAACTTTTTGTCGCGCCCTGAAGAGATATACTTTTACTTGGTCTTCTGAAAGGTGCATCACCTCTCCGATTTCGCGGTATGACTTGCCTTCCACATCTCGCAGTTCCATAATGGTGCGTTGTACTTCTGGCAATTGGTCTATCAACCTCTTTACGATCTCCAATCTTTGACGGGCATCCAGCTCTTCGTAAGGTGTTCGCTCTGCCGGGGCTTCGTCGCGTCCTTCGTCTATTGCCACATTCTGTCTACCTGCCCTGGCACAGAGGTCAAGGGAGAGATTGCGGCAGATGGTCAAGGCGTAAGCCTCGCAGGAGTCCATCTCAGACCATTCGTCTCGCTTGTTCCACATCCTTATCAGCGTCTCCTGTACTATGTCCTCGGCATCAGCCTTGTTAAGTGTGATGCGCAAGGCAAGCCTGAAGAGTTTGTCCTTGAGAGGCAGGATGTCGTCGCGAAAACTGATCTCTTTCATTGCGCTTTATATTATGAAGACGAACGACGAAACGAAATGTTACAGCTTAAAGTGAAATTTTTGTGCCTTTTTTTCCGTCAATGTTCAAAAAGTGTGTGATGATCACGTTTTTTACCCCACGATGGATGGCTGCAAAAGCATTGTCCAACTTGGGCACCATACCACCAGATACGATACCATCAGCCTTCAACTGCGCATAGCTTTCACTGTCGATATGTGCAATGACACTATCGTTATCGTCGGGATTGGTTAGCACGCCGGGTTTCTCAAAACAATAGGTGAGGGTGACGTCAAAATAGGGTGCCAAGGCACAGGCCGTCTCACTGGCAATAGTGTCGGCATTGGTGTTCAGGATATGTCCTTGTCCATCATGGGTGAGGGGAGCCATCACGGGTACAACGCCTTGCTCGATGAGCGCAGAGAGCATCTTGCCGTCAGCCTCGTCCACATCACCCACCCAACCGAAATCTATCATTTGCTGAGTGCCGTCCTCCAACGTCATGAGTT
Source organism: Prevotellaceae bacterium UBA1720 (assembly GCA_002317475.1). GTDB lineage: Bacteria > Bacteroidota > Bacteroidia > Bacteroidales > Bacteroidaceae > Physcousia. The sequence continues at coordinate 4,346 of DCIS01000120.1, forward strand.
TCTCGGGGCGCTTGTGACTACGGATGACGTTCATGTCTGCACCGGTCAATCCCAGTGCATTCACGCCCTTGGCTTGTAGTTGAGCTACGAGGTTCTTGTTCACCAAACCTCCATACACCATCGTTACGACATCCAGCATAGCCTCGTCCGTGATACGACGTCCACAAACCATGTGACTCTCAATGTCCAGGCGAGTTGCCATGCGTGTAGCACTACGGCCACCGCCATGAACCAGTACCTTGGGTCCTTCCAGGGCAGAGAACTGCTCCAATAAAGAGGAAAGTGATGCCGCATCTTCCACGACAGCACCACCTACCTTTATTACGTTGAGATTTTTAGGACCCTCCCCCAACCCCTCCCATTTCGCTTCGCTAGGGAGGGGGGTAGTTACATTTTGCATAATAATTTTTCCTATAATTCGTATTCTTGTGTTGGGAGTCAACCCTTGTTCCCATTCTGCTCCCCTCCCTTGGGAGGGTCTGGGGGAAGGGTCTCTACTCGAGATAAGTATATCCGTAGAGTCCTGCACGGTAGTTGGAGATGAACTCCTTACCCTCGGCAGCGGTAATCTTGCCATCTTTGATGGCCTTGCTGACCCAGATTTCCAGACGACGAACCAGTTTCTTGGGATCGTACTGTACATATTCCAGGACATCAGCTACGGTTTCACCGTCAATGAACTGATCGATGCTATAAGAGTCACCATCCACAGAGATGTGTACGGCATTGGTGTCACCAAAGAGGTTGTGCATGTTGCCCAGAATCTCCTGGTAAGCACCCACCAGGAACACACCTATATAATAATGCTCTCCGGGACGCAAGGCGTGCAAGGGCAAATAACTGGTCTGCTGTCCGCCATTGACATACGCCGTAATCTTACCGTCGCTGTCACAGGTGATATCTTGCACCTGAGCACTACGGGTAGGTTCCTCTTCCAGACGCGAGATAGGCATGATGGGGAAGAGTTGGTCGATACCCCAGGAGTCTGGCATACTCTGGAAGAGTGAGAAATTGCAGAAATATTTGTCTGCCATCTGCTTGTCCAGTTTGCGGAGTTCGTCGGGAACATGCTTCTGGTGGTGAGCCAACTCGGCCACCTCATGGCTGATAGCCCA
>DCIS01000057.1 GCA_002317475.1 Prevotellaceae bacterium UBA1720
GAAGGCAAGCGTTGGTTTGACCTGGTTCGCTATGCAGAGCGTCATGCCGGTGGTATCAATGGTACCAAGGATGAACGCGAATGGAGCGAAGAGAACCCCGTGAACAATGGCAAGGTGGGTGTGGACCTGATGGTCGAGAACTATATGGCAACTACCTATAGCGAATTGAAGAACCAGTTGAAGAACCGCTTCAAGAACCGCTATGGTCTGTACAACCTCATTCACTATATGGAGATCAAGGCCAGTGTAGACGAAAATGGTGTACAGCACTTGGAGCAGAATCCTGTTTGGAATAAATCTAAGTATGATTAATCAAAGAGGAGGAAATGAAAATGAAGACATTTAATCTGAAAAATACAGGTCTCCTGGCCTTGGCCTTCGCTGGTCTGGCCACAACACAGAGTTGTAAGGAGAATATTGACGAGTCAAATCGTTATACCTTTACTGAATACACTGTAGCAAGTTATCTGGAATCTCACCCCAACGCATATAGCGAGTACTACAAACTTCTGGGAGAGGTACCCGTCAGCGGACAGTCAGAGTCTACTGTTCAACAGTTGATCTCTGCCCGTGGTAACTTCACCGTGTTTGCTCCTACCAACGAGGCTATCCAGGAGTATCTGGACTCGCTCTCAAGAAAGGGTATCATCAGTGCAGGTTCATGGGATGCATTCCCCAATGAGCACGTGAAAGACTCTATCAAGAAGGTTATCGTATTTAACAGTATCATCGATGGTGGTGATCAGACCGAGGCATATCAGACCAGTAACTTCCCCGAGGCAAAGACTGACGGTGATCCTGAGTTTGAGATGCCCAACCTGAACGACCGTAAACTGAAACTGACATACGACAAGAAGAATCCCGACTCCATGTATATCAACAACACAGCGTTGATAGACCTGAACAATCGTGATATCCTTGCCATCAATGGTTACATTCATCAGGTACATGCAGTCATCGCACCCGACAATTCCACCCTTGGAGATAAGTTCAAGGACTATATTGACAGAGGTGAAGGCAACCTTATCATCCTGGCTCGTATGATGCAGGCTTGTGGTCTGTTGGATACTTTATCAAAGGAAAAGGATGAGGTGTATGAGAAACTGATCGAAAAGGGACAGTTGCGTAAGGGAGTGGACGGCAAGTACGACTACTACCTCCCCAAGCATTCATCACATGGTGTATATGGTTACCTCCGTCCACACCGCAAATATGGCTACACCATCTTTGCAGAGAAAGACGAGGTATGGGAGCGTGAGATTGGCAAGGCTAAGAGCGAGATCAGCCTGTCTGACATGGAGCAGTTGGCAGCCAAGTATTATCCCAATGCAAAGGTGAACGGCAATTACAGCGATCCCGAGAATGCCCTCTACCAGTTTGCAACCTATCATATCCTGCCCATGCGTTTGCCCTCTAACAAGTTGGTTATCCACTATAACGAGAGTGGTTACAACTATGCATCAAGCACGCGCTACACTGTTCCTACATGGGAAATCTACACTACCATGGGACAGCGCAGACTGCTGAAGTTGTACCAGGCAGGTCCTGACTATGCACTGGATCACACCAGCAGCATCTACCTCAACCGTTTCCCCGTACTGAACAATGCACGTGAGAACGCAAGAGAGAAGAATGCATACGCAGAGGTATCATGCGGTCCTGAGCAGGAAGGTATCAAACTCAATACCAAGGATACTGATGCAGATGAATTGAACGTAATCAATGGTATCGTATACACCATCGACAATGTCCTGGCATACGATGAGAATACCCAGAACAACTTCCAACGTCAGCGCCTGCGTTTCGATGCAGCAGCCTTGTTCCCCGAATGGATGAACAACGACATCCGTCAGGTACGCAACTCAAGCAGCTACTATGACACCGTGGCAATGCCCTGCAGCAACGACTACCAGTATTGCGATGACCTTGAGATTATGGAAGGTTCGCAGTTCTACTACCTCTCTGGCTACAACCTGGGATGGCAGAACTGGCAAGGTGACGAGATTAATGTGACTGGTCGCTACGAGATGATCTTCCGTTTGCCCCCCGTACCAAAGGAGGGTACCTACGAGATCCGCTATGCTGTACAGACCAACTCCACCGTACGTGGTATGTGTCAGGTTTACTTCGGTACTGACAAGAACAACCTTCGTGCCATGGGTATCCCCTTGGACCTGCGTATGGGTGGTCAGCAGCGTAAGACCACAGCAGGTACATTCGAGAGTATCGTAGGTTGGGAGTCGGACAACCTTACCGACGATGATTACAATGCCGAGGTTGACAAGAAGATGCGTAACAATGGTTTCATGAAGGGTCCTCGCCACTATTCTGGCACCCCAGGTTCAACCAGTTATGCACGCACCATGGAGTACCTTACCCGTCGTATCATCGTTCGTGAGTACATGTACCCCGGTAAGACCTACTACCTGAAGTTCAAGAGTGTATTGGACAACGAGAAACTGGAGTTCTACATGGACTACCTCGAACTCTGTGCCAAGGAGGTCTACGATAATCCCAACGATCCCGAGGATATTTGGTAAGACAGGAGGAGAACAAAGACCCCTGGCATTCTGTTCAGTTGCTTGAACAGACCCAAAGACAACCTAAGGGAATGAAACAAAAACACATACCATTATGAATAAAACAAAGAAACATATCGGAGCATTAGCCTTGGGATCAGTCATTCTGGCTGCAACCGGTTGCTCTGACACCTGGGATGAGCACTACAATGGTAGTGAGACTGGTTCTGCGGCCACAGCAACCCTCTGGCAGCAAATCGAAAGCAATCCCAACCTGACACGCTTTGCCTCCATCGCCAAAGCAGCGCGTTACTACAAGGATCAGGAACACGCGATGAAGAATAACGCCACAGGCAAGGACTTCTACTACAGCGATTTGCTGAATGGCGACCAGATCCTGACAGTGTGGGCACCCGAGAATGACGCTTTCACGGATGCAAGCTACAACCAGTGGATGGAACTGGCAAAGACCAACGGCTATAGCGTACAGCAGCAGTTGATTGCCAACAGTATCTCACTCTGGCGCAACAACATCTCAACAGGTCGTAATGACACCCTACGTATGCTCAATGGCAAGATTATGATCTTCAACCAGAGCGAGAAGACCATGGCAGGTACAAACCTAAATGCGTCTAACATTGCAGCCAAGAATGGTACCCTGCATACCATCAAGGAGTTACTGCCCTTCAACTACAACATCTACGAGTACATGAAGGATGGTCTGAACGCCAAGACTGTAGGTATCAACACCTTCCATGAATACATCATCAGTACTGACACAACATACTTTGATGAGGACAGAAGTCTGGAGGGTACTCCTGATGAGAACGGTTATCCTACATACGTAGACAGTGCTTACCAGAACACCAATACGATGTTTGAGGGTACACACCGTAACTCCATCTCAAATCCTGAAAGAGACCTCACCGCACTGGAAAGTTTCGGTGCACATGTGGAAAGCGAGGACAGTTCATTTGTGATGATCATCCCCACAGACGCAGCATGGAAGGAAGCTTATGACAAGTTGACTCCTCTGTACAAGTATGCCAACAACTATGTTGACAATGAGAAGGCAGATCGCAGCATGAGCGCTAACCGCGAGATTACGGACGAGATGATGGACTCTTTGATCAACATGAATATCAACATGGATATCATCTCTCCCCTTTGCTACAACGTGAACATCCAGCCCAACGCAAATGGTCGCAAGGGTGTATGGAAAGCAGCAGACTTCGCAAACCAGCAGGGTGCCTCAGCCAAGTACTTGATAAACACCTTTGGTGATACCTTGCGTAGTGACGCCAACTGGGAGAAGAGTACACTCTTTGAGGGTGAGAAGATAGAACTGAGCAACGGTTATGGCATTCTGGCAAGCAAGTGGAATGTTCCCGCTAAGTTGTACAAGCCTGATGTAATCGTGGAGTGTGGTAGCAACAGAGGAAAGAACAGTTTCTACAATAAGGAGAACTGGAAGAACCAGGCTGCTGACTCACCTACTACCTATCCTTTCACCAACGACACTCAGTGGAATGACACTACCGGTGTGGTAAGCCACAACAACTTCCTGTATGTTTTCCCAACCAACGACAACAGCAAACCTTCAATCAGTTTCAAGTTGCGTGGCAACGACGGCGAGAATGTTGAGTCAGAGGTTATGAGCGGACGTTATGACATCAAGGTTGTCATGGTTCCCAACTACTACATGACCAGCAATGACTCCACCATTGTACTTACCGTAAACAACAGTGGTCGTGGAACAGGTAAAGTGGTCAACGGAGACACCATCCCCGTAAAGCACAAGCTGAAAGCAACCGTCTATTATGTCAATAATGATGGCGTAGACACCAAGGGTGTTGCCAAGCAGGCCACAAGAACCACAGCGAAGGATGAATATGTAGACTATGACGGCACAAAGGTAGATACTCTGACCATCTTCGAGGACTTTGTGTTCCCATACTCTTACAAGAACCTCTCTCACTCTTACCCCATCCTGGAACTCACGGCTGATGTTAGTTCAGGCGAAAAGAAGCAGGGCTATAGCCATGACTTCTGTATCGACCAGATTATTCTGGTGAGCAAGGACGACAACACCGTTGTCACAGTCAAGAGAGAAGACTAATTGATTCCACATACCTTATAGAATATATATAAGATGAATACAATGAAAGAAACAAACAATAGATTCCTGCAGCAGACGCTACGCTATGGCATGTGTCTTGCCTTCATCTCTATTGCTGGCACTGTACCTGCTATGGCACAGGAACAGGACGAGGAGAAGGATGAGATAGCACAGGTAGTGTACAACAAGCGTGCAGCCGAAGCAGCCAAGGAAGCCAAGAAATATGTAATGAAGAGCGTTCAAGGTAGAATTCTGGACAATGCTACCGGACAGCCTCTTAGCGGTGCCATCGTCCGTGCACTTGGCTATGACAACTTTTCAGTACTTACTGAAGAGGATGGAAGCTACAAGATCTCTATCCCCAACTTTGTCAATACCCTCTATATCACAGCTCCTGATTTCCAGCCCATACAATTAGCCGTTAAGGGTGAGGAGAACCAGAATGCCAGCATGCTGAGCAACAAGCTTCAAGGATACTACACCGAGGGTAACAGCATTTACAGCAGCAAGAAGGTGACGCTGGACGAGACCAGTAGTATCTCCGTCGAAACCGACATGGAGCTGAAACTGGCAGGGGATGTTCGCAGTGTCAGCCGTGGCGGTATGCTTGGCATGGGTGACTACCTGACCATTCGTGGTATTAACAGTATCAATGCCAACGCACAGCCCTTGATTATCCTGGACGGCAACGTACTTGATCCTGAGTATGAACGTACTTCGTTGCACGAAGGTTACTACAACAATATCCTTGCCGGACTGGATCCCGAGAATGTGGAAAGCATTGAGGTCCTGAAGAACGGTACAGCATTGTACGGTGCCAAGGGTGGTAATGGTGTCATCATCATCAAGACCAAGCGTGGTAAGAGTATGGCAACCAAGATCAACGTCCGTCTGTATGGTGGTATGGAGTTCTCACCCAAGAAGATCTCTATGCTCGATGGTTCACAGTATCGCAGCTACCTGAGTGATTTGACCAGCACCATCAACAAAGTAACAATCAACAACACCAACAGCACAGACTATGCATTCCTGAACGACAGTCCCAACTATTATTATAATGTATTCCATAATAATACAGACTGGCAGAAGGATATGTACCAGAATACCTTCGTTCAGAACTACAAGATCAACGTAGAGGGTGGTGATGAGGTCGGCATGTACAATCTGGCTCTGGGTTACTCTCAGGGTGAAGGTACATTGGTAGGAAATGACATGAACCGTCTGAACATCCGTTTCAACACAGACATCAAGATCTCTGATAAGCTGACAACTGAGCTGGACATTTCATACAACCAGAATGCTTACCATATCATGGATAGTGGCTGGAGCGAGAACTACGACATGCAGAATATCGGATCAACCAATGTTCTCGGTCTGATTCAGAGCCCTATGATCAGTCCCTACGCATGGTACATGGACGAGTATAACAATAATCAGCTTTCTCTGTCCAAGGAGTATGCAGGAAAATATGCTTCCAAGTCAAACACACGTTGGATTGAGAACCCTTTCAACTTCGCTCGTACACTGCAGATCAACGAGAGCCTTCGTAATCCCTATTGGGTGATTGAGAACGGACAGGGCAAGAACAAGAACTATGCCGAGCTGACACAGATCAGCATCAATGCTGCTCCCAAGTATCAGATCACAAAGCAGTTGAGCATCAAGGATCGTTTCCACTATCAGTTGAACCGTAACAACGAGAAGTATTACCTTCCTATCTCAGGTACAACTCGTTACACCTTGACCGACCTGGGTGATATCACATCCGTGTTGAAGACCCAGTTTACCAAGGAGACTACTCTGAACAACGATCTGACCATTGAATGGAAGAACACTTACGGTGCACACAAGGTTAGTGCCGTGGGTGGTTGGCGTTACAACAACTACTCATACTCATACAGTTTTATGCGTGGTTACAACAATGAGAATGACAAGTTGCCCAACTACAGCAAGAATATGGCTTACACCAACTACGGCGGAACCAAGGACAACTGGATTGATATGACTTACTACCTCGATGCACAGTACAACTATGCTAACCGCTACTTCGCTGACGTCACCTTCAGTAGTCAGGCCAGTTCAAGGTTTGGTGACAACACCAAGGATGGCGTACAACTGTTCGGAGTAAGCTGGGGACTCTTCCCCTCACTTCAGTTGGGTTGGGTATTGAGCAACGAGAAGTGGTTCAACACCAACAGTGGTATCAACTACCTTAAACTGACTGCCGGTGTAGAACAAAGCGGTAACGATGACCTCGACTACTATGCTGCCCGTACCTATTGGGAGAGCCAGCAGGTAACAGAGAACACCGTAGGTCTCTACCTCAAGAACATTGAGAACAGTACCATCCAGTGGGAAACCAACACCAAGTACAACGTGGCATTGGAAGGTAACTTCCTGAACAACCGTCTGCACGCTGGTCTCGACCTGTTCTGGAATAAGACCGACAACATGCTCAGCATCAAAGACCTCAGTTACATCTCAGGTATGAAGGAGTACTGGACCAACGAAGGTGCTATGCGCAACACTGGTTTTGAGATTAGTGCCAATGCTGCTATCATCAACAGCAAAGACTGGAAATGGGAGGTTGGTGCCACTGTAGGTCATTACAACAACAAGATTACTGCACTGCCAAGCCAGAATACCATTGACCTTAAGGTTTATGATATAGCAAGTGATGGCTACATCGCAAACGGAACTATCAATGGCTACACCAGTAGCATCTACGGTGAGAGCAACATCCTCACAGCTGTTGGTTATGCAGCAGGCAGTTTCTATGGTTGGCAGACTAATGGCGTCTATGCAAATGCATCAGAGGCAGCAAGTGCAACAACCACTAACATCACCCTACTTGATGCTAATGGTGACGTTGCATACAATAACGAAGGCCACCTCGCCTACCCCACAGGTCTGGCTGACGCAAGCCAGAAGTTCCGTAACTTCCAGGCTGGTGATGTACGTTTCGTAGACCAGAATGGCGATGGTGTGATCGATGAATACGATAAGGTGGTGATCGGTAATCCCAACCCCGACATCTATGGTAACATCTCAAGTAGCCTTTCTTGGAAGAACCTGCGCCTCGACGCTATCTTCAAGTACTCTCTGGGCAACGATGTATACAACTATCAGCGTAGCATCCTTGAAGGTGGCAACACTACCTACAACCAGACTACTGCTATGGCAAACCGCTGGACCTACGAGGGTCAGCAGACGTATATTCCCAAGACATGTTATCAAGACAGCAAGGATTGGCGTAACAATGAGCGTATGAGTGATCGCTGGATTGAGGATGGCAGTTATCTTAAACTGAAGAATATCCGCCTCACCTATGTAGTACCATTCCACAACGAATGGCTTCAGGGTGCCAAGGTATGGGCAGAAGGTAACAACCTCTTCACCATCACCAAGTATCTGGGTACCGATCCTGAGATGTCTTGCCGCAATAGCAGTCTCTATCAGGGTATTGATACAGGTCTTGTACCTTCAGGACGCAGTTTCAATATTGGTGTTAGCCTCAACCTCTAATCATCGACCATCCGAAAAAGCCGGACAAACCGGAACATCCGGATAAAAATTAAAACAAAACAACAATGAAAAGAAAATCAATAATTGCCCTGATCCTTGGATGCATCGGCCTGGGTACCCTCACTACCTCATGTGAGGATATGCTCTCTCCCGATAGTGAGCGCCACTCATACGTAGTGGCACAGGATACCTTGTATTCTTACTGGGGTATTCTCCGCTCTCTGCAAAATGTAGGCGAGCGTTATGTCGTACTGGGCGAATGTCGTGGTGACCTCGTCTCAGGTACCGCCTACCTCAGCGACAGTATCAACAACATCCTCAACTTTGACATGGAGCGTGCCACAGATGGTAGTTGCCGCTACCTCCAGGCCAGTGATTACTACCATATCGTCAACAGTTGTAATGCCTACATGGCCAATTGCGACACCCTGAGAAAGACCGGCACACTTAAACCATACATGACCAAGGAGTATGCACAGGTATGTGCTATCCGTGCTTGGGTTTACCTACAGTTGGTACAGGTTTACGGCGAGGTACCCTTCTACACCAAGCCTATGCTTACCACTGACGAGATCAACAACTTCATGGCAGATCCCAGTCACCAGAAGGTCAATGCCGACAACTTGGCCGACCTCCTCTGTGATGAGTTGGAGAATCTGTATGTCATCGAACAGACCTATGGTTTCCCACAATACGACTCTTACGGTCAGACCACAACGGTATGCCACAGTCAGAAGTGCATGATTCCCATTGCCGTCATACTGGGCGACCTCTACCTTACCAAGGGTGACAAGGCCAGTTGTGAGAAGGCTGCACAGTGGTATTACAACTACTTCTCTCCCAAGAACGAGAAGAATGCAGGTGGACCATTACCTACAAGCTACTACAGTTATGGATTCATGGGTGAAGGAATGGATAAAGCCGAATACACCAACAAAGGTACTCCATGGACAGAAAAGTCAGAGTGGAAGAAGGCAGAAGAGGCTATCACCGCTATCCCCTCTAGTACCAACAAACTGTGGGGTACAGTACAGCGTGGCGTCAACGACCTGTTCGGTTTCACCAGTGAGATCAGTGTCAGTGGCGATACAGTCTCTGCAGCCTCTGTTCGCCTCACAGCAAAGTACGATGCCAAGCAGCTTCGTGCCAGCGATGGATACTTTGCACAGTGCAAGGCAGTACCTTATGAGTACTACATTGCAGCTAATGCAGATGGTGTAAACTCATCTGACAACACCTTGGCCATTGATACTGAAGTTGGTGATGCTCGTCGTTCATGGGTACGCGAATTCGATGTCAACTATGGCAATGGTTTGACCAACAAGGAGTATTTCGTTACCAAGCAGAACCCCAACGGACAGTTCACAACCGTCTTCCCTATGATTTATCGCAAGTCGATGGTTTGGTTGCGTTATGCTGAGGCACTCAACCGTGCAGGCTATCCCAGCTATGCATTTGCTATTCTGAAGAATGGTCTCTGCAACAACGACCAGTGGTTGCCTGATGCAGATGAAACACACTATGCAATCAAGGATACCCTCTACTATTCTGCTATCGTAAAATTCGATTTGACTGACAACACCACTCGTCAGGACACCATTTACAAGGAGTTTTCTCACAAGGCTGATTTCGAGGCATACATGGCACAGTACATTGCTGACGAAGAGGCAAAGGGCAACATCGCAAGTTACACAACTCCCGATTACTACTATGGAGCCGAGACCTTGCAGAACTATCCTGATGAGAATCTCACCAACAATGTTGTCTGCAACTACATCAGTCTGCAAGAGCGTCAGAAGAGCGAAGGTGTTGACTTCTTGAACTTCAAGACCAGCAACTTCTTCTCTACCAGTGGTACACATGACATCATCTATCGTATCTCCAGCACCTCTTCCAATGTCATCAACTACAGCTACAGCAGTTCAACAACTGATAGCTACATCACCACTGGTATTCACTATCATGGTGCTGGTTTGTTGAAGTATGACGAGAAGCGCAGTGTCTACAACTACGTTGACAAGATCATCGAGGTGGCAGCGAAGAACTACGGCAAGACCATCGACAAGGAAGAGATCTATGACGAGGCAAATCTTGCTCTCGTACAGGATTGCATCGAGGACCTCATCGTTGATGAAGAGGCCATGGAACTTGCCTTCGAGGGCACTCGCTTCTTTGACCTGATGCGTGTAGCTCATCGTCGTGGTGATGCTAATTATCTGGCTGAGCGCGTTTCAAAGCGTGACGGACAGAAAGACAACAGCCTCTACAGCAAGTTGATGAATACCAAGAACTGGTACTTCCCCTTGCCACAGAGATAGAAGGATAATAATGGGAGTTAATCCCATAAAACCTATAACAATTCCTACAAGTGGGCGAGTTCTCTCGTCCACTTTTTGTTTTTTTCAAAGAATTGATGTATCTTTGCAAAGCACAAATCAACAAATTACAAATTAAATACACCCAACCATGAAAATTAAAAGCAAAATTCTTTTGGGCGTTCTTGCCCTTTCATCTCTGACAGCTAAGTCACAGAATCCTATCATTGGTACTTTCTACACGCCCGACCCTGCACCATACGCACATGGTGACAAGGTCTACCTCTTCGTAGACCATGACGAGGAAAACTCTACCAACTTCCACATGAAGGACTGGTTGCTCTTCAGCACTGAGGATATGGTCAACTGGACCTACATGGGTACTCCTGTCAGCACCGAGACCTTTGCATGGGCTCAGCATGGCAACAAGGCTTGGGCTGCACAGGCTGTTGAGTATAAGGGTAAATGGTACTGGTATGTCTGCTGCAACAAGGCAGATGGTGGTGATGCACTGGCAGTTGCTGTTGCTGATCGTCCCGAAGGTCCTTGGAAGGATGCTATCGGTGGTCCTTTGGCTGTAGGTTTTGGCTATATCGACCCAACAGTCTTCATTGACGAGGATGGTACGCCATACCTCTTCTGGGGAAACAAGGGTTTCTGGTATGGCAAGCTCAACGAGGACATGATCTCCTTTGCTGATGGTTACAAACAAGTTCCTGGTTATACTGATCCCAAGTGTTTTGGCGAACTGCAGTCTAAGATGGACTGGAGTATAGGAAAGAATCGCATGATGACCCAGTTTGAGGAGGCTCCTTGGATTACCAAGCGTAATGGCATCTACTACGCCGTCTATGCAGCAGGTGGTGTTCCCGAGCACATGGCCTACTCCACTGCTCCTACCATTGATGGACCATGGACTTACAAGGGTCGATTCATGGATGAAGCAGAAAACAGTTTTACCATCCATGGTGGTAACATCAATTTCAAGGGTCAGGACTATATGTTCTACCACAACGGTCTTCTTCCCGGTGGTGGAGGTTTCTGCCGTTCAACAGCTATCGAGGAGTTCAAATTCAACGAGGATGGTTCATTCCCTCACATTCCCTTTACCAGAGAGGGTGTGAAGCCCGTAGGCAAGATCAATCCTTTCAAACGTGTGGAAGCAGAGACCATGTCACAATGCTCAGGTGTCAAACTTGACCACGAGGCCATGGCTCCCCACTACGTTACACAGATTCACGAAGGTGACTGGATACGTGTTCGTTGCGTTGATTTCCAGAAGGGTGCCAAATCATTGCAGGCAGCTGTTGGAGCACTGAAGAACGCTGGTTCCGTTGATTACTATCTGGACAACATGGATGGTACTCCTATAGCAACCTTAAGCTTCACTTCAAACAACGAGACAAAGAGCATCAAGCTAAACAAGAAAGTCGTTAAGGGTATGCATGATGTCTACCTGCGATTCCGTGGTGCCGGTGATCTCTTTGACATGGACTGGTGGCAGGTGAAGTAAAGCCTAGGAGAACCTAGGGAGTCCTAGGAAAACCTAGGAAATCCTAGCCACCCTACCTAAACATCAAAACAGCATGAAAAGGATATTGCTTTTTGCATCAGTGATAGCATGCATCACAGCATCTTTTGCTGCACACAAGACAGAGTTGAAACCACGCTTGGTAGTGATGACGGATATCGGTCCTGCTGACGTAGAGCCCGATGACAATGAGTCTACCGTACGTTTGTTGTCCTATGCAGACCGTTTCGAGATTGAGGCTATCTGCACCACCATTGGTTGGAACTGCGACCCCTACCCTGCCGAGTGGGCCAAGTATCTGTATGCTGTGGTTGATGCCTATGCTACGGATGTACACAACCTCATGAAACGCTCCAACCAGAAGGGCTTCAGTCCCCTTCAGAATGAGCAGTCCAAACCTCAACCATTAGGTTATTGGCCCAGCGTGGATTACATCCGCAGTCGTTGTTTTAAAGGCAGCGTACGAGCAGGTATCGGAGTCATTGGCGAAGGCAACGATTCAGAGGGCAGCAACATGCTCATTCAGTTGGCCGAGGAGGATGATCCACGTCCCATCTGGGTAACCTCATGGGGTGGTTCGAATACCTTGGCACAAGCCATTTGGCGCTACCAGCAGACACATACCCCAGACGAAGTAAAGACCTTCTTACGTAAGTTCCGTATCTACACCATCACTGATCAGGACATGCAGTGGTCCATGCGAATGAATCGTGCCTATAGTTCACACCAGTGGATGAGGCGTGAGTTCCAGGACGATCTGCTCTTCATCTGGGATGAGTCTGCTTGGCTCAACCAGAACGATTTAGGTAAGCAGAACTGGGACAAATACGCACGTCAAATCCAGGGAAAGGGCGCCATGGGTAAGGTCTACCCCACCTACAAATGGGGCGTGGAGGGTGACACACCCAGTTTCCTGCACCTCATGCCCAACGGACTTAACAATCCCGACGATCCCACACAGGTCGGTTGGGGAGGCTATCACAAGTTTGGACTTTGTCCCGACAGTCTAACCTATGCCTGGACTAATTGGCAGCAACCCATGAAGGATGCATCCGACACGTACGAGAAGCATTTCTACCCTGATGAATACAATGACTTCGCGGCACGTATGGAATGGGCTGACAAGGGTACAGGTAACAAAAACCCTGTGGTTATCGTCAATGGACAGCGTGGCATTGCCCCCATCACCATGAAGGCAAAGGCAGGCCAGACACTCAAGCTCAACGCGTCCAAATCCTTTGACCCTGATACTGATGCCCTCCATTTCCGTTGGTGGCAGCAACCTGAGGCAGGTACTTACAGCAAGGCTCTTTCTATCAACGGCTCAGACCAAACCGTTGCCAGCATCCAAATACCCAATGATGCCAAGGGACAGACTCTCCACGTCATCTGTGAGGTGCATGACAATGGTCCTTTCAAACTTGTGTCCTATCGTCGTATCATCATCAATGTACAATAGAGTCAACGAGTCAACGAGTCAACGAGTCTACGAGACAACGAGTCTACGAGACAACGAGTCTACGAGTTCTAACCTAATAAATTATGCGCAAAAAAGCACTTTTTATCGCATTAGCCCTCTGCGGTCTTATTCAAGCACAGTCAATCAAGCAGAACTTCGACTTTGGTTGGAAGTTTTGCGAACAGGATGTTACCAATGCCCAGAATCCCACGTTGGATGACAATAGTTGGCAGTCTGTGGTCCTTCCACACGACTGGGACATCTATCATGCTCCAGCCCTCGATGCCCCCTCAGGCAATGATGGTGGTTACTACCCTGGTGGTATAGGCTGGTATCGCAAGACGTTCACTGCTCCTACCCTCAAGGCAGGCAGTCGTTGTGTCCTGCACTTCGAGGGTGTCTATCAGCGCAGCAAGGTCTATGTCAATGGTCAGGAGGCAGGTGGTCACAACTATGGCTACACCCCCTTCTCGCTCGACATCACCTCGCTACTCAAGGCTGAAGGTCCCAACACCGTGGCCGTACGTGTGGACAACTCTCAGCAGCCCAACTGTCGATGGTACAGTGGTTCTGGCATCACACGTCACGTATGGCTCGAGGTCTATGAGCAGGGTGTGAAGGACGATCCCAAGAAACTCTTCCTGCGCACCGAGAAGATAGAAGGTATCAGCGCTGATGGCAAGACTGCCAAACGTGCCACCCTGCGAATCTCCTACGAAGGTCAGCCCGATGAGGTTCGCACCTTCGACAACGTACAACTTTGGTCACCCACCCAACCTGCACGCTATGACATTAAGGTAGGTGCTCTTAATGTGAAGTACGGTTTCCGCACCTTCACATACGATGCTCAGGA
>DCIS01000180.1:0-239 GCA_002317475.1 Prevotellaceae bacterium UBA1720
AGCATTCATGCGAAAGAGGACAATACCTGTCCTGATCCCGAGCAGACGGGTAAACTGCTGGCATTGGCCTACCCTGAACGTGTGGCCTGTGCCATAGACCGCTCTGGCAACTACCGCATGGCCAATGGTACCCATGTCAAGGTGTCTGTCTCCGACGAGGTATCATCCCACACATGGATAGCCATTGCCTCCCTGAATGCCGCAAGTGGAAAGGTTTTTCTGGCTTCACCGATAGCCAA
>DCIS01000180.1:268-642 GCA_002317475.1 Prevotellaceae bacterium UBA1720
ATGGCTCAGAAGATGAACCGACTCTCGTGGGACAACAAGAATGGTACGTTGGTATCCCAAGAGGAACAGCGAATTGGTGTGCTCGTGGTTGAAAGCAAACCCTTGCAGCCCTCTCGCGAGGAACTGGTGCAGGCCTTGTGCATTGCGGCTCAGGATTATGGGGAGAGCATGCTGGACTTTAATGACAAGGTGCAACAACTGCAGAACCGTGTAGCCCTTGTCCACACCTGGCATCCCGAGCTGGAACTCCCTGAGCTCGACACGACTGCCGTCCTGAAACGGACGACAGACTGGCTCCCCTTCTATCTGGAGAATAATGGAAGAATACGAACTAACGTCTCTGAACTCAAGCATATCAACGTGGCAGAGGCGAT
>DCIS01000180.1:725-1801 GCA_002317475.1 Prevotellaceae bacterium UBA1720
CCCACGGGTAGCCGTATCCACATTGATTACCGTCAGGGAGCAGAGGCACCCATCCTGAGTGTCCGTCTGCAGGAATGTTTTGGTCTGACGGACACCCCACGTGTCAATCATGACACCATACCGGTGCTCATGGAACTTCTCTCCCCAGGTTTCAAGCCCGTGCAGCTGACCAAAGACCTGAAAAGCTTCTGGAGCGGCACCTATTTTGAGGTCAGGAAGGAACTGAAACGACGTTACCCCAAGCACTACTGGCCCGACAATCCGCTGGAAGCAGACCCCACAAGAGGGGTGAAGAGAAAATAATGGACGGAAAGTTTGCCTTTCAGCATTACTTTCACTAATTTTGCATCTCGCGACTTGTTTTTCTCATAATTCTCTAATCAGGTGTTTTATTGCAGACACAGCTGCTTCATTACTTTCTTACCATCGATGATAATAATGCCACGGGCTGAGTTGGCATTGATGCGGCGTCCTTGGAGGTCGTAGGCTTGACCATGCTTGCGTGCAATGTCCATGATATCGGAGATGGCGTTCGTCCATTCTGCCTGCTTCACCTGCCAGTTGGTTGCCAAATGATTAGCCTTCATACGGTTGGTCAAGACTATGGCATTCGCACCATTTGCTACCACTGGCCAAGGGGCAGTAGGCTTGTAGCTTACCTGATCGACGGTGATGCCCTCCTGAGAGATGAGTTCGATGGTCTCGCCCTCGTTTGCCAGTTTGCCGCTGTCCCATTGCCACAGCATTTGGTTGGTGTCCGTTTCGGGCTGTGTGCTTACCACATAGAGCGACTCACCGGCAGGCAGCAGCACGCCTTCGGGGAATGCGAAGTTGATGCCCTGTGCAAACGAATAGCCAGTGAGGTCGATGTCATCGGTGCCCACGTTTGACAGCATCACGTATTCCACCTCGCCATTCTCCGTATTGGGCATGTAACAGAGTTCGGTGATGAGAGGCTGATTGTCTGGTCGCATAGGCATGTAGTTGCCTCCAAGCTCAGCCTTTAGCGGCGACGTGAGGTCGTAGATGGAGGGAGCCGTAAACTGTGGGTCGGCCAGTATGTTGCCAGTGCCCCA
>DCIS01000180.1:1903-3222 GCA_002317475.1 Prevotellaceae bacterium UBA1720
ACTGTTTGTTACCACCACATTACCTCCGGCACGGCCTGTCACCTTCTCGTAGCTTGCAATAGGTGTGCGTATGGCATAGAAAGTACAATGGTCCACCATGGCATAGCAAGAGTCCTTGACACCCAGTCCGAGGTTGGTCTGGATGAAGGTGGAGTTGGTGACCTTTGCCGTTGAACGCTGACCGACGGACAGTCCCTTGTCCGTTACGTCATAGACAAGGACGCTGTCCACAAGCACGTTCATCGCCTGCTCACCGAGGTCGATGGCATCGCTGTTGTCGCCCAGAAAGTCATGTATCACAACACGCTTGATGATACCACCGCTGACACCATCGTAGTCGATGCCGTCTGTGTCCTCGCAGTAATTGCCAATAATCTCGCAGTCGGCCACATACCCCTTGCCATATTTCACGTTAATCATATCGCCCGTGATATCCATGTGCAGCACACTGTTGGTCACACGCACATCGCCGTAGCGGCATGTGATGGGGTTGGCATGGGTATTGGTGATACGAAGGTGATCTAGGCGGAGCGTGGTCTTGTAACCGCTGATGGCAGCCACACAGTTGTAGAGCTTGGGACCCTTAGAGGCGTCACGCATCTCAGCATAACGGATGCTTGACACGCGATTATCGGTGTTGATGAAGCACACAGCACCCCAGCTCAGTGACTCGTCGTAGGCAGGATTCAGTCGGAACATGATGCTGTCCTCGGCTGTACCTTCGGCCGTCATGGCACCATTTACTATCATCCCAGCACCTGGCGAGAAGAGCAGGGTTACACCTGGCTCGATAGTGAGGCGAGCCTCAGGGGCAATCACCACATCGCGGCTTACAAGGTAAGGGGAATACTTCTTGTAGAGTACCATATCGCTCTTGATGCTGTCAGGCAGTACCTGTTCGCCAGTACTTTCATACATGGCTACAACGCCCATGTCGCCTTCAAGTTGTATCTGTAGCGTACCTGTGGTGCTGAGCATAGGAGCATCTGTTTCCAGCACTTCCTTCTGCAACTGCAGGTCGAAGGCGAGGTCGCTGCTGGAGGATGAAGTCTGGTGCACCTCAACGGCAATGACATTGTCACCCTCGCTCAGGTCATCAAGACTGATGTCATACACCAGGTAGTTCTTGCCTGCCAAACTTCCCATTGATGCCAGCGCCTTGGTCTTGTACCCCACACCTTCTAAGGGTAGGTTGGAGTTGATGACACGCTTGCCATTGATATATACGGCGGCAGCATCATCACGACAGAGCTGGATCTTCACGCTACGGATGTCACCGGACTTCTCAAAGTTAAAGTGACGTCGGAAATAGGTGGTGA
>DCIS01000072.1:0-1423 GCA_002317475.1 Prevotellaceae bacterium UBA1720
TTCAACTCCATTGCGGGTCTCAACCTCGTAATGTTCTACAGGAGTATAAGTAGTGTAACGTTCTTTCCACGATTCCACTGTTTTTTTAAAACGAGATTCTTGTACCCAACCAGACTCCTCCTCCTTTGTCAGTTCGCGATCGATGTCGTGAATAGTATGCAGACGACCACATTTACTGCATCTGACAGACAGCAAACCGTAGGTGATACCTAACATCCATACTTCTGTAACCAAAATAACAGGAATATATACAAACCAATAGGTATAGCTCAGCATCAGGATGGTGCAGATATATGCCCAAGCCAGGGTTAGAAGTACTATAATAAATCCTAAAATCTTATTGTTGAAGATATAGTAGATATATCGGAATCCCATTAATCCGTTTAATATCAAGGGTACCACAATGCCCCAACTGCCTATCCAGATGATGAAAAGAATAGCCAATACACATATCGCCACGATTCCTATAATCGTACGCCAGGTTCCGGTGATTGTCCCTTTTATCTGCATGTCATCCGACTGGTGCATCGGTTTGTTGAGCACTACGGTCATCCATGGCTGTTCAAATACCCAATCAGCACCAGGCAACCATTTCAGAAGCCATGCATTATAATGTGTATTGTACGTCTTCTTGTCGTAGCCTAAACAACTGCCATCCTTGCCATATTTCATGATCGGTCGGAAGAAGGTCCCTGTTGCAGGATCGAATACCTTTAGAGGAATCACAACGTGCAAGGTATCTTTGTATTCAACTATCGTATAGGTTGGAATCTGCAAGAGACTGCTATCGCTCTGAGATTTGAGATACTGTTCCTCGAACTTGCGATAACTGCACAACGTATAGCCGTCCAACTGCATCAGATGCTCATTCCATTCATTGATGGTCTCTGTGACATAATAGGTGGCTCTCACATCTTTTATGATGGAGTCATTGCTCAGTTTTCTCACGGTTGTTTTAGGCGAATGTCCCGACTCCGTAAATGAAACCACCTCAATGCTATCGCCAACTTCAAGCCCGTGTTTTTTGTCAACATGTACTATAATGCCTTTCCGTTCAAGTGTGAGTTGCGACAGCATTCCTTGTGTGCCGTCCGATTTGCGAACCACGAAGCGCGCCTCATAAGTGCTGTTAGCTTTAACGGCACCAAGCACAGTCACCTTTTCTCCTTTTTTTACAAATGCCTGTTTGGGCAGCTTAACCTTCTTGTTGTCGAAATTATACAGTTTGTGATCCAATCCCGGAAGATTGAAAAACTGGAGCGTATCGTTCTGCAACACGGTCATCTCGCGAGGGGTAGGCGCGCCTGTGTCCCGTTCATATACAATAAAAGTGACACCTACCGCAACCACAGCGACGATGAGGCAGAGAATGCATTCGGTCACATTACCGAACCATTTTTTGATTTTATTTTTCATATTATAT
>DCIS01000072.1:1489-2648 GCA_002317475.1 Prevotellaceae bacterium UBA1720
ATATTATATATATTATCAATTGTTATTCAAAATGAAAGCAGGTAACATTCTATCTGTTTGTCCTTCATAAGGAAACAGAGCATTCCGCAGTCATAGAACTGCAGGTTCCACTCGTCGGAGCAGTCGAGCTGCAGCAAGGATGTCCAGCCTGGGTACTGTTCCTCCGTCTCATCGTAGAACGGACGACCAAGCAACTTAAATCCATCCTCCTTGTCACCGCAGGCTTTGAAACTGACAGCCTCAGCGGGTAGTCCGTATGGTGTGCCGTCTGCGAACTGTATGCTATGGGTGTGCAGATTGTCACACGTAGGTGAGTACAGAACCTTGAAGCGACCCTCCGGCCAGCTTCCCATGCCTGGTGAATCCACATCGTAGTTGCCGAGGAAATAGTCCACATCGGCAAAGAAGTAGAGCATGCCCTCGTGAGGCAGCTGGTTTTCCGTATCAAGCGCGGCTATATCCTCCAGACATATCTGACAGACGAAGGTTAAGGGGTCATAGAATAGTTTACCATCCTCCTCGAACTCCACCTCTGGGTATTCAAGGTCATCGGGCAGATCTGGAAAGCCCCACATCTTGGAGCATCCAGTCAGGTCGCGGTCAGTCTTGCTGAATTCCAGTTGTATTGCCACTTCTTCTTAGTCAAAGATTACACCTGGGTTCATCATGTGTGGGTCGCGCCACTCGACTCCACGCTTCATTAAGGCTTCTCGTTTTGCAGGCCAGTAGGCGAAGCAGAACCCCATACCGCGAGGTATGTCCTTCAGCTGTTCTTCTGCCTCTCGCACAGCCTCGTCTATCACTTCTTCGTAGCGGGCGGTCCACTCTACGGGATCATACTTTAGATGACCTCCCTGTGGAATATCGTCCAGTCGTCCCTCGTCGGCAAGACGGATGTTATTTTCCTGCCCCTCTATCTCGGACTCTAACTCTTCGGTAATAGTCAGCTCATTATCCTGCTCTGACTCAATCTCATAGAGCGTATCCAGCTGACACTTCATGAGTTGCAGTTTCAGGCGTGGATGGTCATACAGCGCATCAAGCATGCGCTTGTTGGCTGAGTAGAGTTCGTTTATATTCTGCTGGATGTCTATCAGTTCTTGAGCAGCATTGAGATAGGTGCGTACAAGTTCTGCAATCTCCCATTCCTTCTCCCGGT
>DCIS01000086.1 GCA_002317475.1 Prevotellaceae bacterium UBA1720
AGAATTTCGGTTCTAACTTCAAGAACGTTCCCTCTGCTGATTATGACAGCAATCTGGATGCAACGGTTCAGATTATCGAGGGGGCACGCGACATCATTGCAGAGGTGGCTGGATCTAAGATTGGTTTGCCTTGGTCAGGTCAGGACGATTCATACATTGAGTCACCCTATGCCTACAACTCCATCGTTGATTTCTATGACAATATCGTGAGCTGCAAGAATGCACTCTATGGTGCAGTTGCTGCCAGTCAGCCCAATGACAAGTCTCTCATCTATTTCTGTCTGAATGCAGGTAACAACACCTTGAAGACTCAGGCTCAACAGGTGTTGAACGACCTTGATACTTCCCTCAATGCCATCAACAAGATGAAGCGTCCATTTGCACTCTATTACACCGATGCATCAGCCAAGACTGCCATTGATGCTCTGAACGACTTGGATGCCTCATTGGAGAAGATGGAGGAGACACTGAAGGCTTACGCTGGCAACGAGACCGTTGAAAACCAGTGTAAGGTGATCAATGCCAACTATGTGGACAATGTGGTGGTGAAGACCTACACCTCGCTCTGTGACAATGCCGAGAAACTGTACAACGCCATTACAAAGATCAAGAACTAACTAACTTGAACACAATACATTACTATATGAAGATTCATCTTACCATTTATGCAAGTCTCATGGTGGCTGTTCTCACTGCCTCTTCGTGTTCCGAGGAGGAACAGCCTCTTTCATGGGAAATCGGCGAAACACCTACCATTGAATACCCCGAGGACTACTATGCAGGAGGTCTGCTGGGTACTACTACCAACAACTCCTCCACAGCTTACAAACAACCCACCCTGGCAGTTGAAAATGCAGGTATGGTGACAGCCTTCAATGAGGGCGAGTATCTCTTTGAGAAGGATTTCAACACCAACACCTCGGGTGCTTTCCATGGCCTGGGTCCTGTGTATGTACGTCCCGGTTGTCTTTACTGCCATCCCGGTTATGGTCATGGAGCACGCCAGAATACCTATGCAGCTAATCTGCAACGCAATGGTTATCTGCTGGTTATCTATGACAAGAAGACCAACGCCTACATCCGTTCCGTTGCTGGTATGCCCCAGACAGGAGCCGTAAAGCCCTTCAAGGCACCTATTGACGAGACGCAGATTCGTCTGACATGGAACGAATATACGGACGAGTGGAACAATCGTTTTGAGGATGGCGAGACCTACAGCCTCACCTACCCCGAGGTTTCTATCCCTGCCTCTGCTTACTATGCTCCCGTAATGGTACAGCGTGACGGCAAGGACATGGAGATTGCTGCTGCCGATTATGATGAAAACATTGGTATTCGTCTGGAGTCTACCATTGGTATCTATGGCACAGGCCTTCTAGATGCCATAACTGATGAGGATATCACCAAGCAGTGGGAGGCTGAGTCTCCTTACGTCACGCTCAATCCTGCCATGTGGGATCAGACCACCAACACCTGGAAAAGTTACTACAGCAACTCTCGTCAGGGTGATGGTACGAAGTACGTGCGTCGCTACACCTATGCCATGAGTCGTGGTCCCTTGTTGGATGGTGCTGGTGCCAATGCTATCTGGAATATCACCAATGTCACACGTAGTGATCGTCCTTACCACTACCTGGACCTCGCTGGCAAGTACTATGCTGAGAAATCTGCTCAGGATCCCGAGGTGCAGGCTGGTTTTGCCGACTATATCGCCCTCGTTGACCCTGAGCAGAATCATCCCGAATGGCACACCAGTGATGTGGCAAGCAATATCAAGACCTACCTTACCAGTCAGAAACTGGATGCCGAGATGACTGATTCTCAGTACAAGAACCTTATGATTTGGCATCGCGGACTGGCTGTTCCAGCTGCACGTAACACCACCACAGATGACTTCAAGGCTGGCAAGAAACTCTTCACGGAAATCGGTTGTGCCCAGTGTCATCGTCCTTCATGGACAACGGGTGCTGACGAGATTCATGATCCCAACCTCATGTTTGCCAATGCCGACATGCCTCGCTATCCCAACCAGAAGATATGGCCCTACACCGACATGGTGCAGCATCGCCTATTCATGAAGAATGATATACGTACAGGATGGTGCCGCACTACCCCACTCTGGGGACGTGGTCTGGCCAGCAAGTGTGGTTCGGGAACAGAGCGTATGCACGATTGCCGTGCCCGCAACGTCGTAGAGGCTATCATGTGGCATGGTTGTACTTCTGAGGGTGGCAAGAGTGATGCCTACCATACCGTTCAGAAGTTCCGTGCCCTGGACAAAAAGGAACGCGACCAACTGGTATATTTCGTAGAATCAATTTAGAAACGCGTGTTCCTTTATGGTTTCGTGTGTTAGGATCATCACATTTATCTTTTATATTTTACACTTTTCCATAATTAAGCCCACCATATTGATGATGAACATTAAGAGACTTTTGAATACCGTTCTGTTGTTGCTGCTCTGCCATTCGGTGAATGCCGGTGTGCAGGGCAGCCCGACAGTTATTGAGAAGGAGATAGTCAGTGATATCAGCAGGATAGCCGTATCCTACAACGATCGTATCTGCCCCATCCAGACCGTGGCACTTGATTTTGTGTCCAAACTCACCGGACAAAGTTCATGGCAGGGCTATTCGGCCGAGGAGATATTCGTTGGCTGGATGATCTACTACACCGAGTGGGAAACGCAGGAGCTTATCCATGTGGAAAGTCCTGATGTGCAGCGTATTCTGGGCATTGAGGGCGAGTGGGCATCGGTACGCGACTTCTACACCTCACGTCATGAGTATAAACTCTCGGGATTGGATGCAGACAGTACTCTTTCCTCTGAGCAGCGCGATGCCATTGCTGAGGTGGATATGAAGATGCAGCTGGTGACCATGTTCTATCATAGCGAGATGTTGCGTATGTTCCCTCTCACTGTTGATGGACAAACGGATTGGTACACTCCTGGCAGCACCGAACTGCCTCTTGGCACACCTAATGCCGAGTTTCAGTTCATCAACCATGCCATGGATCATCTTACTCAGGCCATCCTGGCAAACGATATAGCAGGGGCCAGGAACATCATTTCAAAAATCAGACTTTATCAGGAAGAGAAGGCTGCACAGGTATTGCCTTCACACCTTGCCATTACGGCTGAGGTGTTGCACAACAAGCTGCTGACTTCCTGTTGGTGGGTTTACCTGTGCCTGCTCCTCAGCGTGCTCTTTGCCATTACTGCCGTTATGGGTAAACAGGGCAAGTGGATGTCCTTGTCTCATACCGTTTTTCTTGCTGCACTCTTCACCCTCCTTACCCTCGTTATGGGCATGCGTTGGTGGGTTAGTGGACACGTGCCTCTAAGCAACGATTACGAGACGCTGCTTTCTATGGCATGGGTATCATCCCTCATCGGAATCATCTGTATGCGTCGGTATGCCATTCTAAAGGCCTTGGCACCTGTGCTCACATCTTTGTGCCTCTTCTTCACGGCCTATACTGTCAGCAGTCCTCTCATTACGGCTCTCATGCCGGTGTTGCAGACCCCTTTACTCTTTGTCCATGTGGTGTTTGTGGTGATATCCTATTCTCTGTTTGCCATCATCTTCCTCATTTCTGCCTATGGTCTGTTCCTTCGTTCCAGGGGCAAAGTGTCTGAGTCGTTGCATCTCGTTTCTATCTCCTATCGTCTGCTTTGGCCAGCTGTTGGGGCATTGGTTATGGGCATACTCATTGGTTCCGTTTGGGCAAAGATAGCATGGGGCAGTTACTGGATGTGGGATCCCAAGGAGACCTGGGCACTCATCACCCTCATCATTTACATGATTCCCCTTTATCGTCCTTTCCGCAACTTCTTCCCGCACTGGCACCAGTTGTATCTTCTTATTGCCTTTCTGGCCGTTCTCATGACCTATTTCGGTGTCAACTACTTCATGCCAGGCATGCATTCATACGCATAATTTGACTCTCGGTAGTTATCTTTTCCCGGTATTACTTGTATAGTTCGAAATAATGTGGTAACTTTACTCCAAATTATTAAAAACCATACAAGTAATACCCATTTCTATGATAAAGAGAATTTTTGTTTCATTTCTCCTATCTCTCTCGTTGTCAGCATTATATGCACAGTTACCTAAAGTATATAATGAAGACATTAATCCCCTTACGCAAATAGACGAGGCCTTGAAGAAGGCACAGTCAGCAGACCATTTTGTCATCTGTCAGGTGGGAGGAAACTGGTGCTCGTGGTGTCTCCGCTTTGCCGACTTTATTCAGAAGGATACTACTATCAGCAAGGTGATCAGTGACAACTTCGAGTACATCCATGTCAATTATCCCAGAAGAGGTGCTGCCAAGGACCTGATGCAACGTCTCAACAATCCTGGACGTTTTGGCTATCCCGTCTTCGTGGTGCTTGACGCAAAGGGTCAGGTTCTGCATATTCAAGACAGTAGTTTTCTGGAAGAGGGTGAAGGCTATGATCCCAAGAAGGTATTGCGTTTCTTTAATGCCTGGACTCCCCAGGCTGTCAAAGGCGAAGAGTGATACCAATCCCTAATCCTCCACTCACCTACCCTAATTCAACAAGTATGCAAGAGATCATCATGACGCCAGATGTGTGTATGCGCTTTCTGGTTTGGTCGTACTTTTATCACGACATCATGCCCCAAGCAGGGCAGAGTTACAAGCAGTGTGGCAAGTTCACCGAGGATGACGCTGTGCGCCTGGACGAACTGAAGGACATGCTCTTCAAGTGTTTCGAAGAGCAGTCTGTTTTGAATGCTTGCAAGCAGTTCCAATTGGCTAAGGTTCGCCAGGAACCCTGTCCTTTCACACAGGCAGAGTTGGATGCCGTGTTCGCCGAGGAAAAACCTAGGATGACTAGGTAAACCTAGAAAACCTAGGAAACCCTAGGATGGCCTAGGAATACCTAGAAAGACCTAGACAAACCTAGGAATTCCGTGATACAATCTATTATTCTATAATAACATCTACACCGAAATAGTAATTTATTAACCATCATGCTAAACATTATCAAGTCCTCCATTCTAGCAGGTATCTGCATTGGCATAGCCGGTTACGGTTATCTGGCCGAGAAGAGCATCATTGGCGCCGTACTCTTTGCCTTTGGTCTGCTCACTGTCGTACACTATGCTTTGAAACTCTATACCGGAACGGCAGGTTTCATCAAGAAGGGCGAGGTTGGTACGCTCTTCGTTATCCTTGCCTTCAATCTCGTAGGATGCCTCATGATAGCCTTGATGGCACGTTGCAGTCCCATGCCACTGCAGGATGTGGCACAGAAGGTGCTCGAAGGTAGACTTGCCATTGGTCCCTTGCGTGGTGGAGTGCTGTCGATAGGTTGTGGCTTTATCATGACTACGGCCGTCACCTTTGCTCGTCAGGGCAAGAATCTCCCCCTCCTTTTCGGTGTGCCCCTCTTTATCACCTGTGGCTTCCCTCACTGTGTGGCTGATGCCTTCTATTACATGTGTGTGCCTCTGGATTATCTCATGGCCAACCTCACTGATGTTTTGGCCTTCTATGTCGCTATCGTCATAGGCAACTTCATTGGTTGCAACCTTTACCGTATGTTCTGCCTCAAGCAGGGATAATCAGAGACTCCTTGGAAATACCCATTATTCGTATTTGACGTCTTTTTCTACGCTTTCAGCACCGATGGTTTCGTTTTTCGAGATGCTGAAGTCCTTCACATGCTCCAGGAGGAAGCAATGTTCATTCCAGTGATAGGGAGCAAAATCGTGGTTGAACGTAATCTTGTTGCGTTTGAACGTCAGTCCGTTTACTGATTTGGCATAGAGCAGTGCTCGGTCGAAGGTGTCAAACTCGTTGCGCTCAATGCGTATATTGCTATGGAAGGACTTCTTTTGTCCTGCCAGGTCAGGGATTTCGGGGTATATGGAGATGATGGCGTTGGTAAACTGAAACTCGTTGGTGAGGGCATTGATGAAATGGTTTCGCTCGATGAGCACATCATGGCAGGCTCCCGTCTCGTACCAACCATTGCAGTCACCACAAAGCAGGATGGCACAACCGCTGGTGTGATCGAAAAGGTTCTGACGCACAATGACTTGTCGGGGCGTACTGAACAATGATCCACGTGCACGATTGTTGCGCACCGTATTACGTTCAAAGATGACGCTTGGTGTCCAGGTGAGGTTCTCCATACCCAATGATTGCTGCTTGGGGTCAATATCCTTGTTCAGTGGATCGCGGAACGTGATACGGAACTGTTTCACTCCCTCATTGATCTTAGCATCCAAAGGTTCAATGGAGGTAATGGTGGTCAGACGTCCCACGTTCTCCATCGTCTGTGAGGCTATGAACTGCACCGTGTCACCCACCTCTCCCCAGCGAAAACCGTATGACTGCTCGTGCATATATTGTCCGATAAGGGTGTGATTGTCAATACGTTGGATGACCTTCAGATAAGTGCCATGCACGTTGATGGCATCATCCATCATACCCTCAAAGAGTCCCCTTCGTTCGATGATAGTGCCCTTGCATCCCGAGAAATGCGTAGCATCTGCCTGCGTGGTGAAATATCGCTTGTCATCCTTTCCTTTGAGGCAAACACTGAGTCGGTCAGCCGTGATATCCTCGCACATCTGTGCCAGCAGTCCCATACCCTCTGCATAGTGTATCTGTATGTCTTTCAGTGTGGTACGCGTATCATCGGCAAGGAACAGGGCCGGATCAGGACGGTTCCATGTACGCAGAGCCAATCGTGTTCCCACCTTGATGCGAGGGTCCTTCCAGTCTTTTGCCCAGAGCAGTGAGTCGGAGGTGAGGGTGAGGTTGCGTGTTGGAACGTGCAAATCGGACGTCTGGGGAAGCAAATGACGCGTCTCGCCGTCAAAGGCAATGGCATAGTCAGCATGATACTGCCAACCTTCACCCTTTGTCCACAAAGCTCCTTCGTACACCTGCCATTGGTCTTCCTCTGACATGCGCCACTTGATGCCCGATTCATCATTCGCTACCACCTCAGCCTGGGCAATATGTGGTGTGGCAAAATCAATGCTGAAGTCTGTGAGGGTGCAGTCCGTACTACCAATCAGCGACAAGGGCAACATCTGTCCGTGAAAGATTAAATCTGCCCCTCCACCATCCAGTGTCACTCCCTGAAGATGCTCCATGGCTATACCCACCTTCTTGGGATTAGGTTGGTCGTGGTTTGAGATGAAATACGTACGTTCGGCCGCTCCATCGGGGTGGAAGTAGTAACGACCCTTCGTGAGCCGTATCGTGGACCTGACACCATGCTCTGAGAGTGTCCTGGCCGAGTCGCACAGTTGATTCAGTATGATGGAGGCATTCACCGATGGATCATCAGACAGGAGTCCGAACTGCCTGGCCTCGAGCACAATACTTCTGACGCCTGATGTTTTCACGCCCTGAGCATAAAGCATGGGTGCTGCTCCACTGACACCCCCCAGGAGTATTCCCAATAGGGCTATTACACGCCAACGAAAGGCATATACTGATAGTCCATTCATATTCATTCGTTTTACAATCTATTCTTCACAAAGATATAACATTATTTCCAAACCACCTAATTTTTATGATAAGATTGGTTATTTTATTCAAGTTTCGCAGTTTCCATTTCACGTAGAGACATCGTATAAACAACGTACAAACACCGTTTGAACACCGTACGCATACGTACGCTAAACGTAGGCTGTACGAAGGATGTACGTAGAAAATACATACTGTCTCTTATGATGTGTTTCTCAACAATTTGAAGTTTTTTTACATTTTCTTTGTCGTTATTACTTTTTGTTGTAATTTTGTAGTCGAAAAAATGATAAGGATAATCCGAAAACCTTGAACAGAGTAGGAACAGTAAAAAGATAGTTTAATGAAAAAATTTTTAGCCGCAGTAGCAGTAGCTATGTGCTCACTCACTGCAAGTGCCCAGGTATGGGTAGGTGGTTCGGTAGGTTTTGCAGTTACTAACCCTGAAGGTCCTGCTAGTAGTACAACCGTCATGACCATTGCTCCCCAGATTGGTTATAAGCTGAACGAGAAATGGGAGATTGGTTTGCTGCTCGAGGAGACAGCCATCTTCAAAAATGAAAATGTCAACGCTTTCTATCTGTCACCCTTTGGCCGTTACAACTTTGCCAAGGCAGGCATTGCTAACTTCTTCCTCGATGGTGGTGTTCTCGTTGGTACTCAGAATTTCGCTGACAACTATGTCAAGAGCGAATCTCACACCAGCTTCGGTCTGGGTTTCCGTCCCGGCGTGAAGATCGGACTCAGCGAGCATCTGGGACTTGAGGCAAAGACCGGTTACCTGGGCGTACTCGTCGTAACTGATGTTGCTACCCAGTTTGGTCTCGGCGTAAATGGTGAAGCCCTCAGCCTTGGCTTGAT
>DCIS01000052.1:0-1039 GCA_002317475.1 Prevotellaceae bacterium UBA1720
GGAGCACGGGCAATCATGGAGTTCTTGCGTGATGGAATCTGAAGTGTGCCGTCTTCCTGTGTTACGACGAGGGTTTCCGTGGCTGGTACGCAGGTGATGCACGAACCGCATTCGTTCACCTTGTTGATGTTGTCGGTGATGGTCTGCTCGGTGATGAGGGGACGCACACCGTCATGAATCAGCACGTTGGTATCCTGGGTTGACGAGCCTTCCAAACCAGCGTACTCCTCGGCAGCACACAGACCGTTATAGATTGACTCCTGCCCACTTTCTCCACCGGGAACAATCTTCACCACCTTGTTTATCTCAAACTTGCGTATCTGTTTCTCGAGGAAAGGAATCCAGGACTCAAGGCAAGCCACGACAATAGCATCCACCATCGGGTGATTATCAAACAGTTCGAGGGTGTAGATGATGATGGGCTTGCCATTCAGTTCAAGAAACTGCTTGGGTCTTGATTTCGTATTCATTCTCTTGCCAGATCCACCGGCAAAAATCACAGCAACATTTCTTTTCATGATATTTATTTTCTTCCAAAAAGATATTCTTTGAACAAAGGACTAATCCTCAATACGTTACTAACAAGGCAGCAGAAAGCTATGACTACGAGTGCCACACTCATCGCACAAACCACGTCCACGATGAAGTTCGGATGATATTCATTGAGCCAGGGTCCTACCATAGGAAGCTTTGGCATCAGGATGAAGTGTAGCAGGTAGATGTCCAGTGTGCGCACTCCTATATACTGCAAACCACGGCCCATCCTGGTTTCTCTGGTGAAATGGTCCTTGTAATGGTGGAAAAACATGACGACAATGGTCATGGTTGAATACATGGCCAGGGTTTTGGGTATGTTGGTCCATTCAAACCTCAACGTGTGCCACTTGAAGATATCTGCACAGGTGAAGAAGGCAATAATTGCAACCAAAGGGAAGAGCCACTTTGAGGCAAAAAGACGTAACACCACGCCCCAATACCTATGTGCCAGATTGCCTAACACAAAGAAGTGCATGAACTTAAATGTCTCATACACACTGGA
>DCIS01000052.1:1178-1718 GCA_002317475.1 Prevotellaceae bacterium UBA1720
GACATAATAGATGAGGAACATCTGCAGCAGAACCCAGGTAAACCAGTACCCACCCTTGGTTGGTGATGCCATGGCATTCGAGAAACCCTCCCAGAAGGGGACCTTCCATCTCAGTATGATGTAGACGCATAGGAATATCAACGCGGGGAGGACCTGCACTTTTATCTTCTTCCATGTGAGTGAACCAAAGGAGGCTGCGTTCCAGATCCATGTGCTCCTGTAAGCCAGGAAACCGCTCACAAAGAAGAACAATGGCATACGGAAAAGCACAAGGAAGGGTAGTGAGGCACTGATCTTCTCGCTCTGGCCGAAAGCCATCTGTGCCACGTGGTATGATACTACCAGGATCATGGTGAATCCCCTCATAGCATCAAGCCATTCCATCCTCTTTTCCAGATTAACCTCTCTTGCCATCAACCATTAACCGTTTACTTTGGCCTTCTTCCATCTTCCGCTCAGCCATGGCACGCTCTCCACGTAGGGGACAAGCCATGTGCAAGCCACAAACACAATCACGCTGAGTATGATGAACTCATCCCA
>DCIS01000052.1:1924-9172 GCA_002317475.1 Prevotellaceae bacterium UBA1720
ACGTATTCCCCATGCCAGCAGATGTTGCTGATAATGAAGGCAATAATCATCACGCTGCAGATGGTCAGCGTCTGATTGCGTGTCAACCTCTTCAAGGCCCATTGCCAGCTTCTTCCTACGTAGAAGAAGAAAACACCCATGAAGATGTTGTCAAGGCTCATGGGCAGGGGGTTGTCCTTCGTGAACAGCCAGTAGCTTATTACGGGGAAACACAGCAGGATGACCGTCTGGAAAACGGAAATCGGTTTTACGATGTGGATCTTCTTCATGAAATGCACCACCACGTAGGAGGTGAAGAAGGAGAACAGAAACCAAACGGGTCCGTTGCCCCAGAATCCGCTGGTTTGCCATATATGCTCCCAGCTCAGGGCATCCAGAGGATGACCATACTTCTTGATCACAAATGGCAGGAAGAATGCGTAGACTAACGTTCCTATGCCTCCCCAGGTGAAATAGGGTATCAGCAGGCGTTTTGCTTTGTCCTTCACGTATTCCTTCGAACTGCCACTGACGGTTTTGTTGAAGTAGCCTGCTTTGAAGAAGAAGAAACACATGAAAAAGAAACTCCATGACATGATGGCCCTCCACCCTTCATCTTGCTGGTGTCCGCAAAACGTAATGGTATGTAGCAGTATCATTCGGATGATACAGATTCCGCAGAGAAAATCGAATGTATGGTTGCGCTGCTTCATCATTTTGAGTTTTTCCTCGCAAAATTAACTCTTTTTTTGGAATCATCCACTCAATGTCGCCACTTTTTCAACAATAGGCACCAGAAAGAAGCAAATAAACAGTACAAACGTACTCATTGTAATGAAATCAACGTACTTTATACATAACCGTGTCGATCCACTCGTTTGCAATAATAGGGATTAATTTACGCCATTTTGCTATGTTTATCGAATAAAATGTGTTAATTTTGCACCTACAATATAAATAATTTTGAACACCTACTTAGTTCATATATGAAGAAATATTTACTCTCATTGGCACTCTTGTGCTCAACATACACCGTTGAGGCTCAGGATAATCTCGTCATCAACGAGGTTATGGCTGCAAATGTGGATTATGTCTTAGACCCCTCAATAAATTATGGTTCGTGGATAGAACTTTATAACCCTACCAAAAAACAGATCAGTACAAAAGGACTTTATGTGACTGACGACATAAACGACCTTAAGAAATCGCCCATTTATTACGATGAGGAAATTGGTGCTGGCGGTTTCTCTGTAATTTGGTTTGACCACTGGGATGGGGTGTTTTCTCCGGGACAGATGAAGTTCAAACTCGATTATGATGGCGGCACAATCTATGTTACCGATGGAAGCAAAGTGATTTGCAGTCAGGAATATCCAAAAGCAATCGGTCGAGTGTCTTACGCAAGAACTACTGATGGTGGCAACGACTGGGCTTGGACTGCTAATGCCACTCCTGGAAATACTAATTCCCTTTCTACATTCGTGGGTTCAGCAGAAAAGCAGTTGAGCGCTCCTGTATTCAGCACGGAAGGACGTGTGTTTAATGATCCTTTCAAATTGCAGATCACTTCTCCTGAGGGTGGCGAAATCTATTACACAACAAGTTTAGATTGGAGTTGCCCTACTCCTAATCCTAAAAATGGTGAGTCAAGGAGGGTGGGTAATAATGAGTCCATTGATATTCCGCAGCGTACGGTTGTGATTCGTGCTCGTGCCTACAAGGATGGATACCTGCCAAGCGAAGTCGTGACTCACACGTATTTTTATAGGGATGTGGAGTATGTATTCCCAATCATATCTGTTGCAACGGATTATCAGAACATTTATAGTGATGAACGGGGCCTTTTCCAAGGTAGCAACAGTTGGTGGTGGGACGAAGAATTATGCCCTAACGGTCGTCCGGGAAATGGTCAGTCAAGCAACTGCAACTGGAACTGCGACTGGGATCGTCCGGTGAATTTTGAATATATCACAGCTGATGGTGAATATGCACTCAATCAGGAGGTTGACATGTCGATGTGCGGTGGATGGACCCGTGCCAGGACACCTCATTCATTCAAGCTTAAGGCTGGAAAATACTATATGGGGCAGAACTCCCTGAACTATCAGTTCTTCCCCGAAAAACCAAACCTCAAGCACAAGGTTCTGCAGATTCGTAATGGCGGTAACGATACAAGTTGCCGTTTCAAGGATGCTGCTATCCAGAAGATTGTGCGCAGTTCGGGTTTGAGAATAAACACTCAGTCATGGCAACCTGTTCATGTGTTCATCAATGGTTTTTACTATTCGGTTCTGAATATGCGTGAGCCAAGCAACAAGCATTTTGCATATTCCAACTATGGCTATGACACCGATAGTATCGACCAGTTTGAGATTTCTCCTGACTCGGGTTATGTACAGAAGGTCGGTACACCGGAGAAGTTTGATGAATGGTTCGAACTCTCTCAAAATGCTGCCGACTCTGCCACATACGCTCAGATCTGCGAACTTGTGGATATTGAAGAGTATATCAACTACTGGGCAGTAGAGACGTTCCTGTGTCCTAGCGACTGGGGACGAAACAACGTGAAGGGTTTCCGAAATCGTAAGGACGGAAAATTCCATTTTGTGCTTTTCGATACAGATTCTGCATTTGAAAATACAGGTTCTCCTTTTGCCTTTATAAACGAACGCAAGAACTTTACTTCCGACCTGTTGTATGGCATTGGGGGTGTGACTCCTTGGGAAACTGGCGATTACAAGAAGGAGGAGAATAAGTTTGTCACTACTTTCGTCAACATGCTCAACAATGAAGACTTCCGAAAGAAGTTCGTCAATAGTCTTTGCGTCATTTCTGGTTCTGTGTTCGACCCAACTCGTTCCGAGGCTATTATTGATGAAATGCAGACTTACATGAATAAGGGTATGGAGCTTACAGGTGAAAGTTGCTCAAATACAGCAACAAGCCTGAAGGGGCAGATTTCTGCTACGCACCAGAACAACATCATCTCAAATATGAAGAATTATGCTCCTCTCGGACTAAAATCTACTGGTACTTATACGGTGAATCTGAATAGTAATATCGAAGAGGGCGAATTGTTTATCAACGACGTGAAAGTGCCAACAGGAGAGTTCTTGGGTGAGGTTTACAAGCCTGTCACTCTCAGAGCAGCTGCTCCTGCTGGATATAAGTTCCTTGGTTGGTATACGATAGCAGGAGGTACTCTGTATTCTACTGATTTGGAAATTGAAGTGTCTGAAATTACTCCTCGCTACACAGCAAAGTGGGAGAAGATGACAGATGAGGAAATGCTTGCAAACGGATTCAACCCATCACCTGTTGTCATCAACGAGGTTAGTGCTTCAAACGAGATTTATGTAAACGACCTTTTCAAAAAGGCTGACTGGATTGAACTTTACAATACAAGTAACGAAGATGTGAATATTGCAGGTCTTTATCTCACTGACAACCTCGATAAGCCACAGAAATACCAGATTCCAACTGAGGACGTGAACCTCAATACCATCATTCCTGCACATGGATATAAGATTGTCTGGTGCGACAAGAAGGAAGCTGTGGGTGATGCCATTCATGCAAGTTTCAAGCTCGAGGCTGATAGTGGCTCTGTTGCTTTGCTCAACTACGATGGCGACAATCTCGTTTACTCTGATACGGTACAATACGAGTATCACGACGGCACACATTCTTACGGACGCTATCCTGATGGTGGAATGAACGGTTATCTTATGCCAAAGCCAACTCCAGGAGCATCTAATGTTTGTGGTACGGATGTTATTGACTTTATTGCCCGGCAGAGGGTTGTCGTCGTTACAGAAGAGGAAACAGATGTGAAGGCAATTACGGCTGAGAATGGTACTATCACAATCGCTTACGTGGGCGGTGGAATTGTCAACATCAAGAGCGAGAACGGCAATATCAGCACCATTCGTGTCATCTCTTCTTCCGGTGCCCTTGTCAAGGAGACAGCAGCTGATGAGCCATTCGTTACAATCAACCTCTCAGACCTTCCACAGGGATTGTATATCGTAACAGTTAACAATGTTGCAGGCAATTTTGCATCACTCAAGTTTATGCGTTAAAAACGAGAAGTGACAAGTGGCAAACCACCTAAACGGAATGAAAGTTGCAAGTTTCGTAAGAAAAGCATTGCTATTTCAGTTTTTTTCCGTACCTTTGCCGAGGAATTGGATAACGATAGCAATACCCCCTTCGTCAACGTGATTTCCGCTCCTACAGGCATACTTCAGCGTGCCACATCTGTACGGATGCTTTGCGTTTATTCAAAAAAACAAAGTCAAACAATATCTCACATAAGAATGAAAAAGAAACCATTTATACAGCTACTACTCATGGCATTTGCCATGATGGTGATGAGCCCAATGAAGATGTGGGCAGATGGTACAAAGCCTTCGGGTGACGGTGGTTCCACGGGTACTGCTTATCAAATCGGCACTGTTCAGGAACTCATCTGGTTCCGCGATGCGGTGAACGGTGTGAACACTGGTGATGGCACTGGCACTCATATCATCGGTCAGTTGACTGCCGACATTGATTTGGGTAATGCAGCGTGGACGCCTATTGGTAAAGATGCATCCCACGCATTCACAGGTAAGCTCCTCGGCAATTACAAAACTATCAAGGGCTTGAATGTTACAACATCAGAAGGAACTGCCTCTTATTGGGGTTTGTTCGGTTGTGTGGAAGGTGGCACTATTGAAAACTTCACTCTCAAAGGTTCTGTCTCTGTTACCAGTTCATCCTACAGCTATATAGGCACAGTGGCTGGCTGCGCAACAGGTAGTAGCACTATAAAAAACGTCACCAGCGAAGTGGATATCACCGTCAGCACAGGTCAGACTCCAAGCTATATCGGTGGTATCGTGGGCAGTGTGGGCAGAAGCGGTAATCAGTCAATAACAAATACAGCAACAATAGAGAGCTGTACCTACACCGGCACCATCAGCTGTGCCAACTCGCATACAGCCATTGGCGGTATTGTAGGTGGTGTGTGGTACAACAGCTCAAAAGTATCAGAATGCAATCATCCCATCAAAATCACCAAGTGTATTTTCAATGGTGCTATCAAACGTACAGAGAATACCACTTCACTCGGTACCTATCCGGGTATTGGTGGAATCTTAGGTAGCGCCCAAACTACAGGTGAAGCGGGAATCACATATAATCTGAGTAAAGGCACGATCACATGCGACGTTGCCAACAGCACTTTGGCGAACAACGTGGCTGCTATCATCGGCCGTCCCGTAGGCCAGAATTTCACGACCAACTACGCTAAATACAACTGTGGCTTGACTGGAACGTCAGACAAACTCTTCGGCAACAATAAAGAGTCTGATCTCAGTTCTAAAAACTATTTGCTGACCGTTGCCTCCAACAACACAACATTCGGCACAGTGTCAATTCCGGGTGTACCAACGACCTCTAATCAAAAAACCTACCTGCGGCTTGTGGCCACTCCTTCAGAATGTTGCGATCTCATAAAATGGAGTGATAACACAACAGCATGCGATTATAATGTGGAACTCACAGGCAACCTCCTGTTTTCGTCACTTTTTTGCCTTGAATTTTATAAGTTGTTGAAAGTGTGCATTTTTGCGCTAAAAAATTTGCAAATATGGGTGTCCTGGCGTACATTTGCAGCATGTTTGTACGCAAAAAGCCCAACAAATCCGGCAAGATCAGTGTCCAGGTAGTCCAAAAGACCAAGTCACGCAAGCAGCAGGTGGTAAAGACCATCGGCTGCAGTGATGATGCAGATGAGGTTGATCGCCTTATGGAAGAAGGACGTAGATATATAGATCAATGTATTGGCCCTGTCTTTCCGGAGTTTGACGAACAGGAAAGCGAGATAGACGGTTTTATTTCCTCGATCACCAATTCACAGATTCAGATAATCGGTCCGGAACTCATATTCGGAACCCTGTATGACCGTATAGGCTACAATGTGATAAAGGATGAGATGTTTCGCCATATGGTGATCTGTCGTCTGTTCAATCCGGGCAGCAAGCTCAAGACAGTGGACTATCTGCAGAGATATCTGCATGTCAGCTATGACATCAGCAAGGTGTACCGCTTTCTCGACAACCTGTGCTACCGCAGAAAGGATGATGTAGAGGAAGAGGAGCCCAAACGTCCCGATTACAAGAACCTCGTGGAACAGATATCCTTCAATCACACAAAGAAGGTTGTGGGAGGAGACATCACGGTATGCTTCTATGACATGACCACGCTGTACTGGGAAGCCGCGGAGGAGGACGACCTGCGGAAATGCGGTTTTTCGAAAGACGGAAAGCATTCATGTCCGCAGATTTTTCTCGGCCTGCTGGTTGCATCCGGTGGAAATCCTATAGGATACGAGATATATGAGGGAAACATCAGTGAGGGGAAGACAATCGTCCCTCTAGTCAAGTCTCTGGCAGAGCGTTTTGGATTTTCAAGACCCATTGTTGTGGCGGATGCGGGACTGCTGAGCAAATCCAACATCGCTGCCCTTGTCGAGGACGGGTATCAGTTCATTCTGGGCGCACGTCCGAAATCAGAGACAGAGGAGCTGAAGACCAGGATTCTTGGACTGGGGATGAAACATGGCGACATTTTCGAACTGGAGAAGGACAAAGCCAATGGCATACGCCTCATTCTTTCCTGTACGGAGAAACGTGCCCGGAAGGATGCCTACAACAGAAAGAAGGGCCTTGAAAGACTGCAGAAGAAAGTCAAGAGCGGCAACCTCACCAAGCAGCACGTCAACAACCGGGGGTACAACAAGTATCTCAAGATTGAAGGAAATGCAGCGGTCAGCATAGACATGGAGAAGTACGAAGCGGATGCCTCATGGGACGGAATCAAGGGATATGTAACGAATACAAAGTTAGGCAAAGAGGAAGTCATAGAGAACTATGGAAACCTGTGGTACATAGAACGGGCATTCAGATTCAACAAATTTGACTTGGCCGTACGCCCAATCTATCACAGGCTGAAGAACCGTATCGAGGGGCACATCTGTATCTGTTTCACCTCGTACACCATACTTCTTGAATTGGAACGGATCCTGAAGGACGCAGAGTCTGACATCACTGTCCATCGGGCGCAGGAGCTTACAAAGAACATGTATGCCATCTCTTACACCTTACCAAAGTCCAATACGCTCAAAAGAACCATACTTGGCATGGATAAAGAACAGGAGAGCCTGTATAAACTGGTCAAAAATGTGGCTGACTAGTCGAAAATGGGTGTCCCAGTGACGAAAACAGG
>DCIS01000141.1 GCA_002317475.1 Prevotellaceae bacterium UBA1720
CCCGAGGTGATGAACGAGTACGAACTCGGTGCGTGGAATCCCCTTAACTGGCAACCCTCCATTGCCCTGGATGCTTTCAATGGACTGAAACATGTATCCGTGCCTTATGTCATGAAGATTGATTGGTCATTGCCCTCTGACACAATCAGTCAGAACGCTGAGCCTCTCATGCTTCCCATCAAGGCTTCGCATATCCGTAACAGACTGCAAAAGATTGAGTTACTAGTTGGAAAAGAGGTAGTTGGTACGTCAGAAACAGATAGTTGTGTGTTCCGCGTAGAGAACATTCAGAAGGGTGTGAACAGCCTCTTTGCACGTGCTACCTCTACCGATGGTGTCATCGTTACCTCTGATACCTGTAGTTTTATTCAAGGTCCTTTGACGGTCGTTGATCAGTCTGTTGTGGATACCAAGGATGATAAACTAACGGCTCAGCACTGGGCTGTCAATGTGCGCGAAGCCGGTGAATACATGCTTGTCTTCAAGTACCGTACTTCCGAACAACTTACACCACGCATCAATGTCAATGAGTCTCGTGTCACCACACTACGTTTCACCGTTACAGAGGGTAAACGTCATGCCTATGCCAGCAAAACCATCACATTGGACGAGACTGGCGAAACGCTCATTACCCTTCAGCAGGCTTCAACCAAACTCACTATTCCAGAAGTTGAGACCTTGATGGTCATTCCCTTGAACGGACAGTCTTTGCCCACTGTATCCGACCCAACGTTCATTCCTTCTGTCCGTGAGTCATCAGACGCCCCTGCTGTACTCTATGACCTTCAAGGACGTCGTGTGGAGGAGAGCTCACAGGGCATACATGTATCAAAGGGAATGAAGGTTATCAGTAAATAATCCGGTTATGACAAAGCAAGAGAAATACGAGGAACTGTTGCCCGAGATACAAGCTGTTGTTTCGGGCGAGACCGACCTCATAGCTAATATGGCCAATGTGGCTGCCATGTTACATGAGGCGTTCGGATTCTGGTGGACGGGATTCTACCGTGTGGAAGATGATGTGCTTGTGTTAGGTCCTTTCCAAGGCCCTTTAGCCTGTACACGTATTAAGTATGGTAAGGGTGTATGTGGAACTGCGTGGAAAGAAGAGCAAACCGTCGTGGTGCCAAATGTTCATGAATTTCCCGGACATATTGCTTGTAGCAGTCTGTCGAACAGTGAGATTGTTGTTCCGATGATGAAGGACGGGAAAGTGGTTGCTGTGCTGGACATTGACAGCAAAGAGTTCTCGACCTTTGACGAACAAGATTCACATTATTTAGAGGAGGTATGCAGGTCAATCATCCTGAGTTCGGCATTGTAGAAGTTACGCCAAATGTGCGTGCTCGTCGTTTCATTTTTCGTTTTGACCCTGATGGCAAGATGAAGGTTACAGCCCCGGCAAGGTTTAAGGAGTCGGAACTGTTGAAGGCAATTGACAGTCTCAGACCTAAATTGCTTGAACTCAGAACAAAACGAAAGGTTGTTAAACTGATAGATGAGAACTTTATCATAGAAGAGCCAGACTTCCGTATGGCTCTTCGTTTGGGTAATGTGCCTCGTATGCAAGCCCGAATGAGCAAGGGTACATTGGATGTGGTTTACCCTGATGATACAGACTTCACGCGTGATGATGTGCAACAATGGTTGGTGTATGTTATCGAGGAAGCGCTACGTCATCAAGCCAAACTCGTTCTGCCTGCCCGACTCATGGATTTCGCCCACAAACTGAACCTTAAGGTTGATGCGATAAAAATTCACAAAACACATGGAAGATGGGGTAGTTGCAGCAGCAAGAGACACATCAATCTCTCCCTTTATCTGATTCTCTTACCGAGACATTTGCAGGACTATGTAATGCTGCACGAACTTACACACCTTATCCACATGGACCATAGTCCTCAATTCTGGGCTCAACTCGATGCTTTCTGTGGTTGTAACAGTCAGGCACTTCGACAAGAAATGGCAAAATATGATACCAGTGTGTTTTTCAGAAGACGAGACTGATAATTACACACCTTTAGATGTTCTCCCTACGTGCCAATGCAGTGATGTAGGTGCGCATGATGTCGATTGCCTGGAGATTGCTGCCACCCTGAGGTATAATAACATCAGCAAAGCGTTTGGTAGGTTCGATGAACTCTATATGCATGGGTTTCAGTACGTCCAGGTATCTCTCGATGACCATCTCTGTGGTACGACCACGCTCCACGATATCACGCTGGATGACGCGAATGAGTCGTTCGTCTGGGTCGGCATCCACAAATATCTTAAGATCCATAAGGTCACGTAGTTCAGGACTCCAAAGGGCCATAATGCCCTCAATGATAATCACTTCGCAAGGCTCTACGTGGATAGTCTCTGCCAGACGATTGGAGATCAGGTAACTGTAGGTGGGCTGCTCAATGGACTTTCCCTGGCGCAGATCCTGTATCTGGTTGGTCAGCAGTTCCCAGTCAAAGGCATCGGGATGGTCGAAGTTGATGCGTGAACGTTCCTCGGGTGTCAGACCCGTAGTGTCATTGTAGTAGGAATCCTGAGGAATCAGAGCTACATGCCCTGCTGGGAGTGCTTCCATAATTTTGCGTACTACGGTTGTCTTGCCAGATCCCGTTCCGCCAGCTATGCCAATAATAAACATGTATGTGTATTTTTAAATTGTATCAGTGATTGGTTAAATTACAAATGCAAAATGTGTTTTTTAACGTTTTATGCAACAAAGTTACGTTTTTTTTTGTAAATTTGCACGCATTTTAAAATAAATAGTTGGTTTATTAAGGTAAAAACAAGCCTTTCAGGGCAATAAATGAAAAAAAAGATGCTTAGAATTGCTGTACAATCTAAGGGACGACTGAACGAAGACACCATGAATCTGCTGGCTGAAGCAGGTATCAAGGTAAGTAGCAGTAAACGCACACTTTTGGTGCAAAGTCCAAATTTCCCCGTTGAGATTCTTTATTTGCGTGACGATGATATCCCACAGAGTGTGGCTACAGGTGTGGCTGACCTCGGTATCGTGGGACAGAATGAATATGAAGAGCGCGGTTACAAGTGTGAGGTGGTTCGTCCCCTTGGCTTTAGCAAGTGCCGTCTGAGTCTGGCAGTACCCAAGGCTGTGGATTACAAGGACGTAACCTGGTTTGAGGGTAAGAAGATTGCCACCAGTTATCCTGCTATCCTCGAGAAATTCTTGAAGGAGAAAGGTATCAACAGCGAGATTCATGTAATCACTGGTAGTGTGGAGATCAGTCCGGGTATCGGATTGAGTGATGCTATCTTTGACATCGTTTCAAGTGGCAGTACACTGGTTAGCAACAACCTGCGTGAGGTTGAGGTGGTGATGAAGAGTGAGGCTCTGCTCATCGGCGATCCTAAATTGTCTGACGAGAAGTGCGAGATTCTTCAGGAACTGCTATTCCGTATTGAGGCTGTGAAGAATGCCGAGGATAAGAAGTACGTGCTGATGAATATACCTAGCGACAAGTTGCAGGAGGTCATCGACGTGTTGCCTGGTGCCAAGAGTCCTACAGTGATGCCTTTGGCTACTGAGGGTTGGAACAGCGTACATACCGTAATTGACGAGAAGAGCTTCTGGGAGATTATCAGTAAGCTCAAGGAGTTGGGTGCTCAGGGCATTCTGGTCATCCCCATTGAAAAGATGATTCTGTAAGCGTACCACTATAATAAGAGATTCAAGTGAAGATTACCAAATACCCTGCAAAGGAAGATTACGCCAAACTGATGTCACGTCCTGCCAAAGATGCAGGCGAACTGAATGCCATCGTGTGTGGTGTGCTGAATGACATCCGTAAACGTGGTGACGAGGCTGTACGTGAGTACGAAGAGCGTTTTGACAAGGTTGCGCTGACCGAGTTGCAAGTGTCTGAGACAGAGATGGCTGAGGCAGAGACACTCATCAGTCAGGAACTGAAGGATGCCTTGGAGCATGCTCATCGTAACATTGAGGCTTTCCACCGTGCCCAGCAGTTTGAGGGTGTGACCCTCGAGGTACAGGCTGGAGTGACTTGCAGTCAGAAATCAGTGGCCATCGAACGTGTGGGTCTCTACATACCTGGTGGTACTGCTCCCTTGTTCAGCACCGTTTTGATGCTGGCCACTCCTGCAAAGATTGCTGGTTGTAAGGAGATTGTACTTTGTACCCCTCCAGCCAAGGACGGTAGTGTTAATCCTGCAATCCTCATGGCGGCACGTATTGCTGGTGTCAGCAAGATTTTCAAGATAGGTGGCGTACAAGCCATTGGTGCTATGGCATACGGAACAGAGTCTGTGCCTAAGGTCTACAAGATCTTTGGTCCCGGCAATCAGTATGTGATGTGTGCCAAACAAAATGTCTCGTTGCATGATGTAGCCATAGATATGCCTGCTGGTCCCAGTGAGGTTTGTGTGTTGGCAGATGAAACGAGTAATGAAACATTCGTGGCTGCTGACCTCCTTTCACAGGCTGAACATGGCATTGACTCGCAGGTGATACTGATTACCAATAGCGAAGCCTTTGCTGAAAAAGTAGAGCAAGAGGTGGAACGACAATTGAATGTACTGCCACGTATGGAGATTGCCCGAAAGGCTCTGGAAAACAGTCATCTGATTGTAGTCAAGGACTATGAGGAGATGATGATGCTTTCTAATATGTATGCTCCTGAACACCTCATCATCGAGACCCAGAACTATCATGAACTGGCTCTTCAGGTGACCAATGCAGGTAGTGTCTTTATGGGAAGCTATACTCCCGAAAGTGCTGGTGACTATGCCAGTGGAACAAATCACACCCTACCCACAAGCGGTTATGCTACAGCTTATAGTGGTGTGAACCTGGACAGTTTTGTTCGTAAGATTACCTTCCAGGAAATCACGGCTGAGGGTGTGAAAGGCATTGCCCATACGGTGGAGCTGATGGCTGAGAACGAATTACTGGATGCTCATTGCAATGCGATGAGAGTGAGAAGGTTGAGCGTTGAGTGTTGAACGTTGAGAGTTGAACGTTGAGAGTTGAACGTTGAGTGTTGAACGTTGAGTGTTGAAAGTATTTAGTTGAGAATATGAACAACTTTGATTTGCAAGCATTGGTTCGTCCTAATATCTGGGCATTGAAACCATATAGTTGTGCCCGTGATGAGTTTAAGGGCAGAGAAGCCAGTGTATTTCTGGATGCAAATGAAAACCCATATAATGGTCCATTGAATCGTTATCCTGACCCTCTGCAGGAAGAGGTCAAGGCAGTGCTGTCCAGAATTAAGGGCGTTCCTGCCGAGAATATCTTCCTTGGTAATGGTAGTGATGAAGCCATAGACCTGATATTCAGGATATTCTGCAATCCACATGTGGATAATGTTGTGGCTATTCAACCTACATACGGAATGTATGGTGTGTGTGCAGATATCAACGATGTGTCTTATCGCAACGTGAACCTTGAGGAAGGTTATAGATTGAATGCTGACAAAGTTTTGGAGGCAACTGATATGCACACCAAGGCTGTATTTCTATGTTCGCCAAACAATCCATCAGGCAATGCACTTGACCCCAATGAGATCGAGAAAATCCTGGTGAACTATCAAGGCATTGTGGTGGTAGATGAGGCATATTCGGACTTTAGTGACTATGAACCATTCCGTCTGAAGTTGGCACAGTACCCTAATCTGGTGGTACTCAACACCTTCAGCAAAGCATGGGGATGTGCTGCCATGCGTTTGGGGATGGCTTTTGCTTCAAAGGAAATCATTGGTCTGTTCAACAAAGTGAAGTATCCCTACAATGTAAATTTGCTAACTCAGCAGAAGGCGTTGGAGATGCTCAGCGACATCACAAAGATACAGAAATGGATCGTTTCTATCAAGAAGGAGAGAGCAAGTATGTTGCCAGCATTTGCTGACCTGCCCATCTGTGAGAAAGTGTACCCCTCTGATGCTAACTTCTTCCTGGCCAAGGTAAAGGATGCCAACGCACTTTACAATTATCTGATTGACAACGGCATTGTGGTGAGAAACCGCAATAATGTGGCATTATGTGGCAACTGTCTGCGAATCACTATCGGAACACCTGAGGAGAACTGCGCACTACTTGCTGCACTGAGAAAAGTAAAATGACAATGAAGAAAGCTCTTTTTGTAGATCGTGACGGAACCATCCTGGTAGAACCCTCTGACGAGCAGATAGATAGTT
Organism: Prevotellaceae bacterium UBA1720; assembly: GCA_002317475.1. Taxonomy (GTDB): domain Bacteria; phylum Bacteroidota; class Bacteroidia; order Bacteroidales; family Bacteroidaceae; genus Physcousia. The sequence continues at coordinate 6,177 of DCIS01000141.1, forward strand.
TCGAGAAGTTCAAATGGGTGCCAGGTGTTATTGGTGCCCTGACATTCCTTCGCCAACATACTGATTATGAGTTTGTAATGGTTAGCAATCAAGATGGTCTTGGAACAGACAGTTATCCTGAAGAGGATTTCTGGCCTACACACAACCTGATGCTTGATACATTGAAAGGAGAAGGTGTGGTGTTTGATGATATCCTGATTGACCGATCCTTTCCCGAAGATGGACTACCCACCAGAAAACCTGGCATAGGTATGTTAGGTAAATACTTGGATGGTTCGTATGACCTGTCAGCCTCGTATGTTATCGGTGATCGAGCTACAGATGCACAATTGGCAGAGAATCTTGGTGCTAAGAGTTTGATCCTGTCTGAAGATATGGATTGGAAGAAGATTACTGAGTTGGTGTATGCCGGTGAGAGAACAGCAGAGGTGATCCGTAAAACGAAGGAGACAGACATCTGTGTGAAGGTGGATCTGAATGGTCATGGTAAGAGTGACATAGCTACTGGTATTGGATTCTTCGACCACATGCTGGAACAGATTGCCAAGCATGGTGCTATTGATTTATATATAAGGTGTAACGGAGACCTTCATGTGGATGAGCATCACACCATTGAGGATACAGCCCTTGCCTTGGGTGAATGTCTGCGCAAAGCCTTGGGAGACAAGCGAGGTATTGAACGCTATGGCTATTGCCTGCCTATGGATGACTGTCTTTGTCAGGTAGCATTGGATTTTGGTGGCAGACCCTGGTTGGTTTGGGATGCTGAGTTTCATCGCGAAAGGGTAGGAGAGATGCCTACTGAGATGTTCCTACACTTCTTCAAAAGCCTGAGTGACAGTGCTATGATGAACCTCAATATCAAAGCAGAGGGACAGAACGAACATCATAAGATTGAAGGAATCTTCAAGGCTTTGGCTCGTGCCATTCGTATGGCAGTAAAACGTGACATCAATAATTTTGTCCTTCCCAGCAGCAAAGGTGTGCTGTAAATTCTCCTCACCCTGTAAGCATTTATCTGAGATATGCCACTTCAACTACCATCCATTCTGCTGACACAGGCTGTCGATGAAATGAGCAAACTACCAGGTATTGGTAGTAAGACGGCGCTGAGGTTGGTGCTGCACATGCTCAGACAAGATGAGACGCATGTCACAACTTTGGCAGAATCATTGGTAAGATTGCGTAAGGAAGTGAAATACTGTAAGATATGCCATAACATAAGTGATACAGACGTTTGTGGCATTTGTGCAGATACACGTAGAGATGCATCAGTGGTTTGTGTTGTAGAAAACATCCAGGATGTCATGGCCATTGAGAATACCCAGCAGTTTCGAGGATTGTATCATGTGCTGGGTGGTGTCATTTCTCCCATTGATGGGGTTAGTCCCTCTGACCTGAACATACAGTCCTTGGTGGAACGTGTTGATGAAGGTAATGTGAAAGAGGTCATTCTTGCCCTGTCTCCAACGATGGAGGGTGACGCAACGAACTTCTTTATCTTCAGAAAACTGGCAGACAAAGGCATTACTATCAGCGTTATTGCCCGAGGTGTGGCACAAAATGATGAATTGCAATACACCGATGAGGTAACATTGGGACGTAGCATTGTAAACCGTACCCCATTCAGAAATTAATGAACAATGAACATAATTGACAGAAAATTAACCTGTTTATACGTATTAACAATTCTTTTGGCTTTGCTGGTCAGTTCGTTTTTTGAACTGATCAGTCCTGATTCATTTGGTTTTCTCTTTGATGAATCAGACAGAACATGGCGCACTGTTTTTGAGACGGCAAGCATCGTGACAAGTCTTGCTGGTATATATGGTGCGTTGAAATTGATGGCTCTGCCTAGTGTTACAAGCAAGATCAAGGAAGAAGCATCCTATATGAGATATGCAGTCATTCGTTGGGCTATGGTGGCTTTATCATTAATGCTTTCTGAGATAACCTATTATTTCTTCTGTAGTACTAATGTGGTTGCATTTGTCGGAATATGTGCTATTGCCTTGCTTTTTGTGTGGCCAACAAAGGGACGACGAATGAGGGAAATGGGCATTGAAGAAAACCTGGACAACAAAAACGAATTGGCATGAAACTAGATATTATCATTGTCAATTATAATGTTAAATACTATCTCGAGCAGTGTTTGTATGCTGTTCGTGAAGCTGTTGTTGGGGTTGATTCACAGACATGGGTTGTAGACAACAACTCAAAGGATGGATCCGTAGAATATCTGCAACCCTTATTTCCTGAGGTTAACTTTATACAAAGCAAGGAGAATGGTGGCTTTTCTAAGGCTAATAATTTGGCTATCAGACAGTCTCATGGTGAGTATGTGTTGCTTCTAAACCCAGATACCATAGTCTCAAGCAAGACGATAAAGGAATGTATTCATCTTCTGGATGAACATCCCGAAATTGGTTGTACAGGTGTATCTATGTATAATGCTGATGGTACGTATGCCCGTGAAAGCAAACGTTCTGTTCCAACTGCCAAGGTCTCGTTCTATAAGATGTGTGGACTTTCTACTCTCTTCCCTAAACATAGAGAGTTTGCTAAGTATCACATGGGTTTCCTAGACCCCAATGAATCCAATGAGATAGAAATTCTGAGTGGAGCTTATTGCATGATGCGTAGAAAGGCACTGGACGAGGTGGGATTGCTGGATGAAACCTTCTTTATGTATGGCGAGGATATTGATTTGAGTTATAGATTTATCAAGAATGGCTGGAAGAACTGGTATCTACCAACACCAATGATACATTACAAGGGTGAAAGTGCACATCCCAGCACTATCAGGTATGTGAATGTATTCTATCAGGCCATGATCATCTTCTATGACAAGCATTTTGGTGGCCGTTTCAGCTTGTCTGCATGGCTGATCAGGTTTGCTGTCTACTTCAAGGCTCTCATCACGCTATTTGTGCATTTCTTCCGATACTGCAAGTCATTCATCATTCCTTCTCCCAAATATGTTTATGCGTATTTGTTGTGTGACAAGGATTCTACTGCTTTCATTACATCGAAATTGAAGGAACATGATATACTGGTCTGTGATGAGAAAGAAAAGGCAGAGGTCATTATATTCCAAAAGAGTGTTTATTCGTATGATGAAATGATTTTCAGTCTGATAGGCCAGGAATCCAGGAAACGTCTGTCTTTGGGTGTTTATGAGGACGAGAGGGGCATTATCATTCTTCCAAGAGAGGTTATAGCATAACACCACGAAAATGCTTGTTGTAAAATACTTTGTCTATGTTGATTAAACTCAGAGCATTAGAACCTGAAGATCTATCCTTCTTGTATGAGATTGAGAATGAAATGGAGGACTGGCAATATGGTACTACCAACACGCCAATCTCTCAATATGCTCTGCGTCAATATATTGCAACATGCAAGAACGATATTTTTGAAGATGGACAACTTCGTTTGGCTGTTGATGTTGAGGGGGAGATGGTGGGATTAGTGGATTTGACTAATTTCAATCCTATGCATCGTAGAGCTGAAGTGGGCATTGTTATTCGAAACAACAAGAGGCAGATGGGCTATGGAGCGCGAGCATTGGGTCTCTTGGCTGATTATGCTAAGCGCATTGTGGGGCTGCATCAACTATATGCTGTAGTTTCATCAGACAACAAGTCTGCACAAAAACTCTTCACTTCGTGTTCGTATAACGAAACACAAATACTGAAAGACTGGCTGTTTTCTGTTTCCGGTGAAACACACGATGCTTGTCTCTTTCAGCGTTTTCTTGATTAAATCCGTTATTTTTAAGGTAATAATTTGCTGATTTTGGCAGTTATTCGTATCTTTGCAGATAAATCAAAAAAATAGCAAAATGCCAAAGATATCCGTACGAGGTCACGAAATGCCTGAATCACCTATCCGTAAACTTGCTCCTCTTGCTTTTGCAGCAAAGGAAAGGGGTGTTCATGTATATCATCTGAATATTGGTCAGCCTGACCTTCCCACACCTCAGTCCGCGATTGATGCCATTCGTAATATTGACCGTAAGATTCTGGAATACAGTCCTTCTCAGGGTTATCTGAGTTACCGCAAGAAACTGGTTGGTTATTACAAGAATTACAATATCAATCTTGATCCAGACGATATCATCATTACCAGTGGTGGTAGTGAGGCTGTTTTGTTCAGTTTCCTGGCTTGCTTGAATCCTGGTGACGAAATCATTGTTCCTGAACCTGCCTATGCCAACTACATGGCGTTTGCAATCTCTGCTGGTGCTGTAATCCGTACTATTGCAACCACTATTGAGGAAGGTTTCTCACTGCCTAAAGTGGAAAAGTTTGAGGAACTGATCAATGAGCGTACTCGTGCTATTCTGATTTGCAACCCCAACAATCCTACTGGTTATCTCTATACTCGTAGAGAAATGAACCAGATTCGTGACTTGGTAAAGAAGTACGATCTTTATCTCTTCTCGGATGAGGTATATCGTGAATTTATCTATACGGGCAGTCCCTATATATCGGCTTGTCATCTTGAAGGTATTGAGAATAATGTAGTCTTGATTGACTCTGTATCAAAGCGTTATTCTGAGTGCGGCATACGTATTGGTGCTTTGATTACTAAAAATAAAGAGGTACGTAAGGCTGTCATGAAGTTCTGTCAGGCACGCTTGTCTCCCCCATTAATTGGCCAGATTGCTGCAGAAGCTTCTTTGGACGAACCTGTTGACTATAGTCGTGAGATTTACGATGAATATGTTGAACGTCGTAAGTGTCTGATTGACGGACTGAATCGTATTCCAGGTGTTTATAGCCCTATACCAATGGGTGCTTTTTATACTGTTGCCAAATTGCCCGTTGATGACGCAGAGCGTTTCTGTGCTTGGTGTCTGAGTGATTTTGAATACGAAGGTGAAACGGTGATGATGGCTCCTGCAGCAGGTTTCTATACTACTCCTGGTGCTGGACGTGATCAGGTTCGTTTGGCATACGTATTGAAAAAGGAGGATTTGAGTAGAGCATTGTTTGTTCTTCGCAAAGCACTCGAAGCCTATCCAGGACACACCCTCTAATACATTCCATGAACCTGCCTTTTACTCTTGCATGGCGTATCTATATGCATGGCGATGATTCAAAACGAATCTCTCGTCCTGCCATTCGTATTGCCACGCTTGGAGTAGCTCTTGGCGTTGCTGTCATGCTTATTAGCGTGGCTGTTGTGATAGGTTTCAAGCGTGAGATACAGCAAAAGGTTGTTGGGATGAATGGTCATATCCAGGTTTTCAACGACCAGATTTCTCAGGAATATGAATCGCTGCCTATCTTGATGAATGATAGTATGATAGCAGAGATTATGAAGGTGAAGGGAATCACTCATTGTCAGCGATATTGCAACAAGCCTGGCATGCTCAAGACGGATGATAGTTTTGACGGCATCATCCTCAGAGGATATGGTACGGACTTTGACAAACAATTCCTGGAGAAACATCTTGTAGAAGGTCGTTTTGAAGGATTCACTGATTCTACGTCCTCCAATAAAATCTATATCAGTCAGATTCTTGCTAATCGTCTGAATCTGAAGGTAGGTTCTAAGGTTTATACCTATTTCTTTGATAAAAATGTGCGTACAAGACATCCTGAGGTGGCTGGTATTTACAATACGAACATCAAGGAATTTGACGAAGCATCTGTGTTTACTGATATTCACACAGTTCGTAAACTCTGTGGTTTTTCAGAAGATGAGTGCTCAGGCGTAGAGATACATATTGACGATTTTCAGCAGTTGGATAATATTGATTATCAGGTTTCTAATCTTGCTGCTAAATTCAGAGAGGCTCATCCTTACCCCTATAATGCAAAAACCATTCAGCAGATTTTTGCCCCGATGTTTTCCTGGCTATCCTTGCTTGATACCAATATCTGGGTAATCCTGGCATTGATGACTGTCGTTGCTTCGTTTACGATGATCAGCGGCTTGTTAATTATTATCTTGGAAAAAACTCAGTTTATTGGTACAATGAAGGCTCTTGGTGCCACAAACGGACTGTTACGTCGTTTGTTTCTTAACCTCTCTATTTTTATTATTGGTAAAGGGGTGATTTTAGGCAATTTGTTTGGAATAGGATTTATATATTTGCAAAAGTATACTGGTTTTATAAAACTTGATGCTGAGAATTATTATGTTGATAGGGTTCCTGTAGAGGTGAATTGGGCATATTTTGGTGCAATCAATATTTCAACTGTCATTATCTCCGTTTTTGTTCTGATATTGCCAAGTTATCTGGTTAGTAGAATACACCCTGCAAAGAGTATTCGTTTTGAATAGGTTTATTTACGTTTGACTACATACTACTTACTACGTACAAACACCGTACAAACACCGTACAAACACCGTACATCTACGTAGGCTATACGTAGGCTGTACGTAGGATGTGCGTATAAAATGCATTGCTATGCTATTGAAAACTGCATTACTTTGTATTACCTCTCTTTTCTCAGTTGTGTTAGAATAACTTCATTCATTTGTTCTGACTTTAGGGCTTGATGCTTCTATTTTTAGTTATTACTTTAACTTTTCTTGTGTTAAATTTAGATAATCATCATTTTTTTATTATCTTTGCGCATATAATAGATGATTCCTGTTTATTAATAAACACTGATATATGGATTTGTTACACATCATGACCCTTATTGGGTCTGTTGCCATGCTGATGTATGGTATGAAAGTCATGAGTGAAGGCGTGCAAAAGATGGCTGGTGCCAGTCTTCGTAACGTATTAGGAACTATGACCACTAATCGTTTCACCGGACTTCTTACTGGCTCATTTATCACGGCTGCTATTCAGTCTTCCACAGCAACTACGGTCATGACTGTAAGTTTTGTTAGCGCTGGATTACTTTCATTGGCACAGGCTATCAGCGTCATTATGGGTGCTAATATCGGTACCACTTTTACGGCTTGGATTATGGTTCTTAGTGGCGGATTTGACATGCGTATTGTCGTCTATGCCGCTATTTTTATTGCCATTGTTCTGATATACAGCAAGAAAAATATCAATATGGGTGAGTTCATCATGGGTCTTGCTTTGATGTTACTTGGTTTGACCACCCTGAAGTTGAATGCTGCTGAAATGGAACTGGACAAGAACCTTACCATTATGGACTTCTTCAATGGCACTAGTGGATGGGGATATGGTTCCTACTTGCTTTATTTGCTTGTGGGTGGTCTGCTCACTTGTTGTGTTCAGTCCTCTGCAGCCATTATGGCTATCACCATGACACTCTGCTCTACAGGTGTCCTGAAGATAGACATGGGTATTGCACTGGTTATGGGTGAGAATATAGGTACTACTATTACTTCCAATGTAGTGGCGCTATCTGCAACCACACAGGCTCGTCGTGCTGCTATGGCTCACTTGATATTCAACTTGTTTGGTGTTTGCTGGATTCTCTGCATCTTCCCTTATTTCGTTGATTTCATCTGCAGTATGGTGGGTGTTGACCCTGAAAGTCCTACACTCGACAAACAGCGACTCAGTACCGTTCTTGCTGCGTTCCATACAACATTCAACGTGGCAAACGTGCTTATCCTGATTTGGTTCATCAAACCAATGGAGAAAGTCGTTTGTATGATTATTCCTAACAGTGGAGCCAAGGGTGAAGAGGAAGAGAGTCGTTTGCGCTATATCTCTGGTGGTCTGCTGAGTACTTCTGAGCTGAGTATCCTTGAGGCACAGAAGGAAATTGGACTTTTCAGCGCTCGTTGCTTGAAGATGTTTGGTTTCTGCCGTGAACTTCTTCATACAGAGAAGGATGATGAGTTTAACAAGTTGTTCAGCCGTATTGAGAAATATGAGAGCATTACGGACAATATGGAGATTGAGATTGCTAACTATCTGAACAAGGTTAGCGAAGGTAGGTTGTCTGCAGAATCTAAAGGTCATATCCAGCGTATGTTGCGTGAAGTCAGTGAGTTGGAAAGCATTGGTGACAGTTGCTTCAATCTGGCTCGTACGATGAATCGTCGTCGCTCTTATGCCCAGGAGGACTTTACCGAGTCACAGTATGCACACATCCATAACATGCTCAACCTCACCGAGAATGCACTGGATCAGATGCATAAGGTTGTGTCTAAGTCTGGTCAGCATGTGGATTACAACATCTCATATAATATAGAGCATGAGATTAACAACTATCGTACACAGTTGAAGAATCAGAATCTTATTGATATTAATAATAAGGTATATGATTATCAGATTGGCGTCTTCTATATTGACCTTATTTCCGAATGTGAGAAACTCGGTGATTATGTGGTAAATGTAGTTCAGGCCACTAAGGAACGAAGAGAGATTTCGAATGATAATTAATTTGGTAAGGAAAAATGAAGTGGGAGGCTTTTAAGTCTCCCCTTTTGACGAAATATAATTTTCAATGAGCAAGAAGAATAAAGCAAGATGGAGCTTGCTTCCAGGTATAGAGCCTACACCTATGGATCTTAAGATCATGGAGGCTCAAGAGCATGGAAAGTTGGTTCCTACACGTGACTTAATAAAAACTCCCAAGCAGATTGAAGGTATCCGAAAGGCTGGCCTGTTGAATACTGCTGTACTTGATCATGTTGCCGAACATATCAAAGAAGGCATGTCCACTCTTGAGATTGACAAGCTTGTCTATGATTTTACAACGAAGCATGGAGGTATTCCTGCACCCTTGAATTATTGTGGTTTTCCCAACAGTTGTTGCACAAGTATCAATGATGTGGTATGTCATGGTATCCCCTGTGACTGGGAAGTCCTTGAGGAAGGTGACATAATCAATGTGGATTGTACTACCATTGTTGACGGATATTATGCTGATGCCAGCAGAATGTTTATCATTGGCAATGCTGATGCCGAGGCTAAGAAGGTGGTGCAGGTGGCTTGGGATTGTCTGAAGATAGGAGAAAAGGTATGTGAGCAACCTTACGTGTATGTTGGTGATACAGCAAAGGAAATCACACGTTTGGCCCATGAGAATGGTTGCACTGTCGTACGTGACTATTGTGGACATGGCGTAGGTGTGGAGTTTCACGAAGACCCCGAGATGGAACATTATGGCAAGAAGTCAAGGACAGGTATGTTGTTGGTTCCTGGTATGACATTTACCATAGAACCTATGATTAATCTTGGAGACTACGAATGCTGTAATGATGAGGAGGATGAGACAGGATGGATTGTCCTTACTGAAGATGGTTCGTTGAGTGCTCAGTGGGAACATACCTATCTTATGACAGAAAACGGAGTAGAGATTTTGAGTCATTAAGAAATTGCATTTTTGATGGAGAAAGATATATATATCCTTGGTATTGAGAGCAGTTGTGACGACACATCTGCAGCTGTCATTAAGAATGGCATCTTGTTAAGTAATGTTACTGCCAGTCAGGCTGTTCATGAAGCTTATGGAGGTGTGGTTCCCGAGTTGGCATCACGTGCTCATCAGCAAAATATTGTACCTGTTGTTGATCAGGCGTTGAAGCGTGCTGGTATTGAACGAGAGGACCTCACAGCTATTGCTTTTACTCGTGGTCCAGGTTTGATGGGCTCACTGCATGTAGGTGTGTCTTTTGCGAAAGGTTTAGCGTTGTCTTTAGGTATTCCTATGATTGACGTTAATCATTTGCAAGGTCATATTCTGGCCCATTTTATCAAGGAAAATGAAACGGACAATGATCAACCTGAATTTCCTTTCCTCTGTTTGTTGGTAAGTGGAGGCAATTCTCAGATTGTACTTGTAAAGTCGTACAAGGATATGGAGGTGTTGGGTCAGACTATTGATGACGCAGCAGGAGAGGCCATAGATAAGTGCAGTAAAGTAATGGGGTTAGGTTACCCTGGTGGTCCTATCATAGATCGTCTGGCTCGTCAAGGCAACCCCGAGGCATATACTTTCTCCAAGCCCAACCTGCCAGGATATGACTATAGTTTCTCTGGCCTGAAGACATCATTCCTTTATAGTTTGCGAGACTGGCTGAAGGAAGATCCTGATTTCATCGAGCATCACAAGGAAGACTTGGCTGCTTCACTTGAAAAAACCATTGTTGATATATTGATGAAAAAACTACGTCTGGCAGCAAAAGACTATAAGATTAGGCAAGTGGCTGTTGCAGGTGGCGTGTCTGCTAATAATGGTTTGAGAAACGCCTTCCATTTATATGCACAAAAATATGGATGGAAGATATTCATTCCTAAATTCAGTTTCACCACAGATAATGCTGCAATGATAGCCATTACTGGGTATTATAAGTATTTGGAAAAAGAATTCTGCCCGATAGAAGCACCTGCATTCAGTCGTGTGACGGTCTGATTATGTGTGCACAAATGAAAAAAATGACGAATTCTGCTGTAAAATAGATGTTCTGTGGCATATTTTCTTTGGAAATGTTTGGCAGAATGAAAATAAACTTGTACCTTTGCACGCTGTTTGAAAGAAGTTATTTGAATAACTAAAGAAAGGAAAAGATTAGAAATGTCTAAGATTTGTCAAATTACCGGTAAGAAAGCCATGATTGGCTGTAATGTTTCCCATTCAAAGCGTCGTACTAAGCGTCACTTTGATGTGAACTTGTTCACCAAGAAGTTCTACTATGTAGAGCAGGACTGCTGGATTAGCTTGAGTATCTCTGCTTCAGGTCTTCGCGTGATCAACAAGATTGGCCTTGATGCTGCTCTCAACCAGGCAGTAACAAAGGGCTATTGTGATTGGAAGAGCATTAAAGTAATTGGTTAATTTTAGGAGGAAACAATTATGGCAAAGAAGGTTAAAGGTAATCGCATCCAAGTTATTCTTGAGTGCACCGAGATGAAGGAGAGTGGTCTCCCCGGAACTTCTCGTTATATCACTACCAAGAATAGAAAGAACACTCCCGAGCGTTTGGAGTTGAAGAAGTACAATCCCATTCTCAAGAGAATGACTGTTCACAAGGAAATTAAATAATTAGCATACTATGGCAAAGAAAACAGTGGCTACTCTGCAGACAGGTAAGACAGATGGCCGTTCCTATACCAAGGTAATCAAGATGGTTAAGAACCCCGAGACTGGTTCTTACACTTTTGACGAGCAGATGGTTCCTAACGAGGCCGTTAAGGATTTCTTTAAGAACTAATCTCCGTTCGTATCCTGACTTAAGATTCAAATGACGAAAGTCTATAAAGGGCACCTACTCTTTGTGAGTAGGTGCTTTTTTTATACCTTATTTCCACTTTTTCTTCCCTTTTGTGCGTATTTTTCAATTAGTTGTGTTATCTTTGCAGAATAATATGCATAACTCGGCCATCATGGAAGGCTGAGATGATTAAATAAAATGTTTTATGGGATTTTTCAGCTTCTTCTCTAAAGAGAAAAAGGAGACCTTGGATAAGGGTTTGGAGAAAACCAAAGAGAGTTTCTTTGGAAAGATTGCTCGTGCAGTAGCGGGGAAGTCAAAGGTAGATGATGATGTACTTGACAACCTTGAGGAGGTACTTGTTACCAGTGATGTCGGTGTTGACACCACCCTCACTATTATCCAGCGTATTGAGGAGCGCGTGGCACGTGATAAGTATGTTGGTACGGATGAACTCAATAACATCCTTCGCGATGAGATTTCTCAGTTGCTCACCGAAAATAATACCTCTGATACTGAAGGCTATGTTATTCCAGATGACAAGAAACCATACGTTATCATGGTTGTTGGTGTAAATGGTGTTGGCAAGACTACAACTATTGGTAAATTGGCCTATCAGTTTAAGAAAGCCGGTTTGAAAGTGTGTCTTGGTGCAGCTGATACCTTCCGTGCTGCTGCTGTTGAGCAGATTGTGATTTGGGGTGAACGCGTTGGTGTTCCTGTAATCAAACAACACATGGGCAGTGACCCTGCAAGTGTTGCCTTTG
>DCIS01000099.1 GCA_002317475.1 Prevotellaceae bacterium UBA1720
ACTTTGTGGCATAAAGGTTACAAAAAGCACATTCTATGATGATAATTAGACTCAAAAGCATGCAAAAGTTGACTGTCTTTGCTATGCTTGCCATAATGCTCTCGGGATGCCGCAGTTCGCAGTTGATGCGACACAAATCGACCGTTCTGCCCGATGTCCGTCCCCAGGAAAGTGTATATACGACACCCGTTGAGGAATGGCAGCCGACAACGGTTAGCATCGCGTCACAGACTCACCCCAAGACCTTGACCTGGGCAGAGGCAAAGCGTCAGCAACTGGAGGCACTCCTGCGGGACAGTCTGTTGGAGAGGAGTCAGTTGGGACTGTCGGTGTATGACCTGAGCGAAAACCAATATATCATACAGGTCAATGCCGACCAGCGCATGCGACCCGCCAGTTGTCAGAAGGTGGTGACCAGCATTTCGGCGTTGCATTATTTGGGAGGCGAATACCTGCTACGTACACAACTGTGTACGACGGGCGAGGTAAAGGCAAACGGTGACCTCACGGGAGACGTATACGTCATCGGAGGCATGGATCCCATGCTGAGCAAGGCAGACCTGCGCGAAATGGCAAAGGCACTGCAGACAATGGGCGTGAAACGCATAGCTGGAAAGATGTATGTAGACCTCAGTGCGAAGGACAGTAATCCATTAGGTTGGGGATGGTGCTGGGATGATGATTACGGACCTCTGACAGCCCTTACAGTGGATAAGAAGGACACCTTCAGTGAGGAATGGTTTGACGCACTGAAAACCTGCAAGATAACAGTGCCTGCCAATGCGCGTACACAGGCAGAGAAAGTCTCGATAGACGGTGTGCTTGCACTGCCCACGAACGGTTGCTTGGGGCGTGCCGTATGTCCGGCATCTGCCCACCTGGTGATGGAAGTGACGCACACGATAGACCAGTTGTTGGAAAAGATGATGAAGGACAGCGACAATATCTATGCCGAGAGTCTGTTTTATCAGCTTGCCTTCCATACGGGTGAAAAACAAGCGGGCAGAAAACAGGCAGTCAGACTCATCAATGCCCTCATCGAAAGTCTCGGACTGCATGCCGATGATTACCAGATAGCCGATGGCAGCGGACTGTCACTCTACGATTATGTCTCCCCCACCCTACTCGTCACCTTGCTGCGCTATGCCTACGGTGAGAAGGAGATAATCGGACACCTATGGTCATCGCTGCCCGTGGCGAGCGTAGACGGCACATTAGAGAAACGTATGCATGGCACGCCTGCCTCGGAACATATCTATGCCAAGACAGGCACGGTGAACGGCATCTCCTCGCTGAGCGGCTATGCCAAGGCAAGCAACGGACATACGCTGTGCTTCAGCATCATCAACCAGGGTGTCAGCAAGGGTTCGTTGGGACGTGCTTTCCAGGACAAAGTGTGCGAGGTGCTGTGCAGATAGCCATAATCAAGAAGGGGATGGCGGCATCGAGGTAGGTGATGTCACACCAGGAATCGAAGATATTGAGGGACTGACCGGCAAGGAGCATACGATGACCGTAGGCAATGACGGGGACAAGTGCTAAGGACAGTCCTGACCTGAAGTAGTATTGTGTGTCTGTGTTGCACCGGAAAGCCATAAGACTGGCAATGAGCAACATGATGATGGAATCACCGGGATTGCCCTGACGAGCTTGCAGGGTGAAGGGATTGAACTCGTGATGAAAGAGCGTGTCGGCATCCCATAGCGCCAAGGGAAGGAAGGTGAGACAGAAGACAGTCACGGCGGTCAAAGGTGACAGTAGTTTCCTTGACCAGGACAAGGTGAGCCATCCTGGCAGAAACAGGATGTAGAGAGGGAAAGCCGTGCTGACGCGTGTAGACAACCATAGTCCGGCAATGGCTGAAAGGGCAAGGGGATGGTCGGTAAAACGGATGCCTCGTCTACGTATAATATTAATAAAGGTGGCCAAGAGCAGGAAATTGCTGATCAGGTCGCTCCTGACCGACACCTCGTACCACAGGTTGACGGAGACGGCAAGAAGTATCATCGCGAGGAATGCCTCGCGGATACCGTAAAGATACCTGACAGAGACGATGAACAGGACAGAGGTGACTATCTCGCTCAACCCCACATTACCCAACAGGTAGAAGGGGACGTGGAACAGCTGCCATACAGGGAAGGGGGAGGCATAACCGCCAAGATGGGTCTTGGCAAGGTAGGGAAACTCGCCATGCAGAAGATTCTGGATGGGATAGGCAAGGGCTGACCAACGGTCTACCCTGTTTTGCAGCGGATCGAAATGATACTGGACGACCAAGAGCGCGAGGGTGAAAAGCACGAGACAAATCCAGAAGCATCGCTTGCTGCTCAGGAGCCTCATCCCGTTTTTCATTAAAACCATTATCACCCCAACCGTTACACAAAGGTAACTAAGGGTGACGAATCCGTAATGAGGAGTGGCACGCATGGCGTACTTCGTAGCAAAAAGGTAGGCAATGGCGCAAAGGAGAAGGGCTGAGCGAGCATAAAGGAACTGCCGACGTTCTTTCATCCAACGGTTGAAATGGCTGAACACGTAACTGATGCCTAATGAACAAGCGGCATAAACCGGGATGTTGACCAAACGACTGACGATGCACGGCATGAAGTTGTAGTGCACGATATACAGCTCGTAGGACATCCTGCCAAGGAATGCCGTCAGTCCGCATTTAAGCCATGGGGAAAGAAGTGGTATGGGAAGTATGGCTAATGCCAGGGACAGGCGAATGTTGAGTAGGATGAGATGGAAAGGAAGGGTGCCCTTGAGTGCTTGGATATCAGGCAAGGATTTTACCCCCAAGAAGAGGATAGCACAGGTTAGGAAAACGGCAGACAGGATGGCAAAGCGACGGCGTGTCCAGTCCTGGATGGTGTCGTAATACATAGAAATCAGGTAACCGCAGAGGAAGGAAAGGGCCTGTTCGGCCATCAATTGGGGCAAGGATGTGCAATACAAGGCTCCACCCAAGAGCAGGATGCCGGTATGACGGGGCATCAGTTTTCGCCCCACCCAATAAAGCAGATACCAGCGCATGATGAAGTCGATGAACCAAAGGTCGCTACCCGTGCACAGGAGGTTGCGGAGAACATGCTCAGCGGTAATCTCGTCCCAAAAGGGCAGTTGGAAGATGACGACCATCCAGTAAGGGATGAGTACGCGCTTCAGACGCTTCTCCCAGTAACCTTTCAGTCCGCTCTGCTTGAAACTCTCGTTGATGCCAAATCCCGAAATGATGAGGAAAACAGACACCAATGATCCTGCTGGGACGTTGGCTATGCGAGGATAACCGTCAATCTGCATCACATAGTGCAGCAGCATGATGGCTAATGCTGATACACCCTGCAACCACAGGGTGTTATCCCTTGACATAAGTTTTGCGTCGTACATTGCCTTCTCTACCCTTCTTTTACTTTCTCTACCCTCTCTACCCTCTCTACCTTATTTGATAACAATGATGCGCGTCACGACAGCCTTCTTGCCCTCTGCATTGTTGGCAATGACATGGTAGACACCACTGGCGACGCGCTTGCCCTGCTTGTTGCGACCATTCCAGGTACAAGTACCGCCGTTGGACACTCCGCTCCATACCAACTGACCCGTAGAACTGCATATCTTGACTTCGCTGTCCATCGTGAGTCCCTTGATGGTGATGAGGCCCGTGAAATCGGGAGTGACAGGGTTGGGATAGGCAATGATGTTATCGGATGAGAGTTCGTCCTCGGCCTCTGTGGCATCGCTCACGTAGCTGCAAAGTCCCACATCCGTACCAATCATCACGACACCTGTGGTAGGATGAATGGCAAGGCACTGGATATTGTTGCTCAGCAAGGGCGTGTCCTCAGCCAGGAAGTGCTGCAACATCTCCTGTCCGTCAGCACTGACGAGGTACAGACCATTACCCTGTGTGCCGATCCACTTGCGGTTGCCACCATCGACAGCGATACAGGTGATGGAGACACCGTTGAGCAGATAGTCAGCCAAGCCACTGCCATCGTTGCGTGCAATCTTGACCTGCTCGAAACGGAAATCATCATCGAAATACTCGAGTGGGTTATTGATGACAAACAATCCGCCGATGGTTCCGCACCAGATGCGACCATCCAAGTCCTCGGTCATGCAGTAGAACTCGCTGAGGTCGTAGGATGTGCCGTCCTGGTTGACGATATCTGTGCGCAGAACGTGATGGTCATCGCGGACGTTACCTAATGTACCGTTGGTGTAGAAACCAAAGAAGCCACGACCCGTGCTGCGACGGTTGACCAGGAATTTCACGCCACTCGTTGTAAACAGATAATCATCGGGGGTAGGTGTGGTGGCTATCTCCTCGTAATAAAGGGCTTGCCACTTGCCATTGGGTTGCATGACACGGATGATAGTGTCGGTAAGACTGTTGAGCACCCAGAGGTTGCCCTCCTCGTCGTAGGTGGGTGCGTTGGCAGAGACGTAATTGAGACCTAAGTTGCCAATCTGCATCAGCGGACTGTTGTCTGAATTCCATATCTTGACGAGTTTTCGGTTACGGTACTCATAGAGTCCTGTACGGTAAGGACTGGCAAAATGATGATTGGGGTCGTTGGGATCCTGAGTAAGGTGAGTGGTGTTCCAGTGATTGAGTTTGGGATAATCTTTGGCAGGTGTTTCCTCGTCCAAATAACTCCACGAGCCGTTTTCATAAATCATGGCAGTGGCGGGATGGTAGATAGCATAGGGCGTATTGATACCACCAGCAACGAGCAGACGATCACCCACGTAATTCATACGGTAGAAGAGGTCGCGTCGCGGACTGTTGGGCTGAATGGGTCCCTTGACCTGCTCCTTCTGTCCGTCCTTGTCCTTGTAACCCACCAGTCCGCCAAAGCCCTCTGCGTACCAGTCCACACCACCAGCGTGGGCATAGGAGGGAGTCTGACTGGTGATGTCGGTCTTGCTGACATCGGTAGTGGTTACCCAACTACTTGCTAATTGCCAGTTTCCATCCTCCTTGACGGTATAGACGGCTGTGCCGGACGTAGCCAGGTAGGGTTGACCGTCCTTGATGAGCAGACCCTTGGTGTCAATGCCTATCTGGTACGTGTTGCGTATCACGCCCTCTTTCATATCTACGGTCAGGAAACCGAACCCCGTACAGATATAAGCCGTGTAGCCGTTAATAGTCAGGGCATTGATGGTTTTGTTGGAAATACTTTTATCCTTGAGAGCACTGATATTACGGACGTTACCCTCGTTGTCGAGGAGGTCGATGTTACAGTTGTCGTAGACCAGGATAACACGTTTAGCCTCGCTGCTTGCACCGATCAGCGAGATGTGCACATCGTTGAGGTGATCCATGCTGTTGTAGAGCTGCACGGACTCATCCTCGGTGTCGTAGGAGAAGAGATTGCCGTCAGTCAGTGTATAGACGACGTTGCCCAAGGCAACACACTGGGTGGCGTTCATGTAACTGGGGTAAACGTTCCACTGTCCGATAGTCTGGGCAGAGAGGGTGCTCAGACAAAGGAGGGAGAGAAGTATGGAGGCTATTCGTTTCATTGTTACTTTTTAAGGAATTCAACAAGTTTTGCAATGGCACGACCACGGTGGCTGATGGCATTCTTCTGTTCGGCAGCAACCTCGGCAAAGGCCAGTCCGCCTAATTCCTTGGGAGCAAAGATGGGGTCGTAGCCAAAGCCCTGAGCACCACATGGCTGTTGCAGAATCTCGCCTTCCACGAATCCCTCGAAGAGGTGTTCCTGACCTTCACGGATCAAGGCGATGACGGTGCGGAAACGGGCACGACGATTCGTCTCGCCCTTCAGTTTGTCGAGCAGACAGGTATTGTTGGCATCAGCGCTGTGACTCTCGCCGTAACCATTCATCGAACCGAAACGAGCCGTAAAGACACCCGGTGCGCCATCTAATGCCTCAACCTCGAGACCCGTATCATCAGCAAAGCAGTCCACACCGTAATGCTCGTGTACGTAGCGAGCCTTTTGAAGGGCGTTGCCTTCCAGGGTGTCAGAATCCTCGGGGATATCCTCATTGCAATCAAAGTCCCTTAGTCCCTTGACTTCATATTCGTTGCCCAAAATCTCACGTACCTCTTGCAGCTTGTGAGCATTGTTGGTAGCCATTATCAATGTTTTCATTGTCTCACTTCTTTATTTTGTCAAAACCTTCGCCAAACACACCCTCCACGTTGCTTACGGTGACAAAAGCAGAGGGATCGACACTCTGTACCGCCTGAAGGATGGCTTTCTTCTCACGCTTCTTTGCCATGATGATCAGCACGGGACGCTTCTCCTTGCTGTACCAACCCTCACCGTTGAGCATTGTCACACCACGATTGATCTTGAAGTTGACCGTGTTGGCAATCTCCTCGTACTCGTTGCTGATGATGGTGAACTGAACGCTCTGGTTGGCTGAGTTCATGATATGGTCGAGCATATACATTGCCACGAACATGGTGCTGTAACCCACCACGACATCCTCGAGACTGCCCTGAATGAAGTAACTGCACCCTACGATGAAAAGGTCGAGGTAGAGCAACATGCTGCCCAACTGAATATCCTTGTACTTGTTGACACACGAGGCAATGATATCCGTTCCACCCGTACTACCTCCAGCCTGGAACACCGTGGCTAAGCCTAAACCCTCGATACAACCACCTATCACAATCGCCATGAAACGATCCTCACCCACAAGGCGCAGCATCGTACCGTCATCCTGCAGGATGAGGCTCTGAAAGATACTCATGGCACCCGTGATGAGTACTGTGGCGGTGATGGTACGGAACACATACTTGAAGCCTAAGATGCGCCAAGCACATAGGAGCAAGATCATGTTGATGATGAAGTAGCAATACTGGGCAGGGAATCCCGTCTTGAAGAAAATCAATGCCGAGATACCGCCCATACCACCACTGACAATCTTGTAGGGAAGCATGAAGCAAGAGTAACCTCCTGCAAACAATATTACACCGATGATCAACTTGAAATAGTCGGCAAAGGTGTTCCATCTGATCTTTTTTGCTGTTGACGATAACATGTACTATGTCTTTATTACATTAAATCCAAGTCCAAAGGCACCCTCTACACGATGGAAGGTCACGAAGGATACAGGGTCAGTGTCACGAATGAGGCGCAACATTTGTATCTGTTCGCTTTTATGTACGATGGTTACCACTACCTTCATCTGGCTATGCGTGAAACCACCTTCTCCGTAGAGCAACGTTGCGGTATGACCGGTTTCCTTTCGAATGATCTCCACCAGTTTCTCGCTCTCCATGGTGTAGATAGTGAACTGAATATCCTGCTTTGATGAGTTGATCATCGTATCTACGGCAAAGGTGTATACAACCAGTGTCACATAGCCGAATACCACCATCTGCCAACTCTGGAAGAGGAAGTAACAGCTGCCAATGACGAAGAGGTCGAGGTAGAGCAGCACACGTCCGATGCTGATATTCTTGTACTTGTTGATGATGGCGGCGATGATGTCCCATCCACCCGTACAACCACCAGACATGAACACCATGCCGATACCGATACCGTTGAGTACAGCGCCCAGGATGCAGGCCATACCCTCCTGATTGTCACCAAGAACGTTGAGGAACGTACCGTCTGGTTGGGTGATGAGTGATTGCCCTAAACCCAGGAAAAACGATAGTGAGAGTACGGCGTAGAGTGTCTTTCCCGCAAACTTCGCTCCCAGTTGCCACCAAGCCAGGCACAGCAGGACGCTGTCGATCATGAGCAGGGTGTACTGCATGGGGAACCCTGTGGCATACTGTATGATAGCAGCCAAACCAGCACCACCACCTGTGGTGATGTGGTTAGGCAAAAGGAACAGGGCCCAGCCTGCAGAGTAGATAGCCATACCCAGGTTAATAAATACGAAGTCCTTGATGAAATCGTAAACCTTGGATGCAGTAATGTTTTGGAACATACTTGATATGTTTGAATGTGAGGGGGGCTAGGTTCTCCTAGGTCTTTTCTAGGTTCTCCTAGGACTTTTCTAGGCCTTCCTAGGTTTTCCTAGAATCTCCTAGATTATCCTAGTCTTACTTCACCACGATATTGACGATGCGACCAGGTACGGCAATGGTCTTCACCACCTGCTTGTCCTTGAGGTAACGCTGGCTTTCCTCTGCGTTCATTACCTGGTCAATCATCTGCTGTGAAGTGGCATCTGCGGCAAATTCCATGGTAAAGCGAACTTTTCCACAGAACTGTACACCCACTTTGACGGTGCTCTCTACGAGGTACTTCTCGTCAAAGGCAGGCCACTGAGCGTCGCATACACTGGTGGTGTTGCCCAAAGTCTCCCACAACTCCTCTGCGATATGAGGGCAGAAGGGCGCAATCAGTACAGTCAGCTGAGCCAGAACCTCCTTGTTATGGCACTTCTGCTGTGTCAACTCGTTGGTTGCTACCATGAAGGCAGGGATGCTGGTGTTGTATGAGAAGGTCTCGATATCTGCACTTACCTTCTTGATGAGTTTGTGCAGGGTCTTCATGTTGTCTGCTGAAGCCTCGCTTTCGTCAGCCAGGAGGTTACCCTCCTTGTCGAAATACAGTGCCCAGAACTTCTTCAGGAAGCGGAAACAACCATCAATACCGGCAACATCCCAAGGCTTGCTCTGCTCGATGGGGCCCAGGAACATCTCGTAGAGACGCAGGGTATCAGCACCATAGTTCTCGCAGATATCATCGGGATTTACGACATTGTACTTAGACTTCGACATCTTCTCGATAGCCTGACTGATGATGTACTGGCCGTTCTGGTTCAGGATGAACTCTGCCTCCTTGAACTCGGGCATCCACTGGCGTATCTTCTCCACGTCAAGCTGATTACCATTGACGGTGCTGATGTCGGTGTAGATGGGGTCAGCCTCAGTACCTTCGTAGTAGTAGCGGTTCTTCTTGGCAGCATCGTCATACTGTGTCTCCAAGAGGTCAAAGCTGACATACTTCTGAGTACCCTTGATACGGTAAACAAAGCTTGACCAACCCTGAATCATACCCTGGTTGATGAGTTTCTGGAAGGGCTCTTCCTTCTTGCTTACACCCAGGTCAAAGAGGAACTTGTTCCAGAAACGAGAGTAGATCAAGTGACCTGTAGCGTGCTCAGAACCACCTACGTAGAGGTCTACGTTCTGCCA
>DCIS01000023.1 GCA_002317475.1 Prevotellaceae bacterium UBA1720
GAGGACTATCCCATAGGTAGGACAGGACAAGGCACCAAGCGCGACCTGAAACCAAACTACACCACTTATCTGGCTTTCATGAAACAACAACTCACCGAACTCCTGACCCAATATGGCAAGATTGGTGCTATTTGGTTTGATGGTGTGTGGGATCATGACCAGGACGCTACACCCTTTGACTGGCATCTTGATGAGCAATATGAGTTGATTCACAAGTTGCAACCCCAATGCCTTGTTGGTAACAATCATCATCAAGCTATCAACCCTGGTGAGGATATCCAGATCTTCGAACGTGACGTACCAGGTGAGAACAAGGCAGGACTATCAGGTCAGTCTGTCAGCAACATCGTACCCCTTGAAACCTGTCAGACCATGAATGGTATGTGGGGATATAAGATTGTGGACCAAGACTACAAATCAACAGAGGAACTCATACGACTGTTGGTGCAGACAGCAGGAAAGGGTGCTAACCTGTTGCTGAATATCGGTCCTCAGCCTAATGGTGAATTACCCGCAACAGCACTTGACAGACTAAAGGAAATGGGTCAATGGCTTAATAAATACGGCGAGAGCATCTATGGTACTACTGCAGGTGACTTTGTAGGACAAAGTTGGGGAGTATCAACACGCAAGGATAAAACGCAATACCTACATGTAACTGATTTAAAGACAAACGAATTGCTACTTCCTGTTAAAGGCAAGATTAAAGAGGTAATATGCTTAAATGATGGTAAGGAAGTAAAGACTACCCGAGCAAAGACTTTGTCTGAAAAGGGTGTGCAAATCATCAAATTCGACTTGAAGGAACATCAAAACGATGAACCTGACTTGATCATCAAAATTGTTACAAAGTAGTGGCCATGAATCATATTTTAGAGGTATGTGCCTCAAACATCGAAAGTGCAAAAGCTGCTGCTAAAGGTGGTGCACAGCGCATTGAACTTTGTACTGCATTGGAACTGGACGGACTTACCCCCTCTGAAGAAGAGATCAGAGAGGCAAGGACTATTGAGGGTTTACGTCTGCATGTGCTGATTCGTTCTCGTGAGGGTGATTTTGTTTATAATGATGATGAATGTCGTTTCATGCAGGAGCAAATCCTTATGGCAAAGCGTCTGGGTGCAGATGGTGTTGTGTTTGGTGCCTTGACTGCAGATGGACATATTGACATGGAACATTGCCGTGTGTGGGCAGAAGCTGCAGAGGGTATGCAGATCACCTTTCATCGTGCCTTTGACCAGTGTGTAAACCCACAAGAGGCTTTGGAAGACATCATACAACTGGGGTGTCATCGTCTGCTTACTTCTGGTCAGGCAACAACTGCAGAGGCTGGCATAGAGATGCTTTGTAGACTCAACAAGCAGTCAAATGGACGTATCATCATCATGCCTGGTGCAGGAGTCAATCCGGGAAACGCAGCTCGCATACTCCAGGAAACGGGATGTACGGAGATACACAGTTCGGCTAGAAACTCAGGAGAGACAACCACAAACTCAGAAGTTGTATATAATATCGTAAAAGAAATATCATGTTGAGAAGAAATAATTACCTGTTCATCCTCCTTGCAATATTCGGCATAAACACATTTGTACATGCTCAAAGTAATGGCATTAAGACTGCTCAGGAAGCCCTGGATTACCTATATGCCTCCATGCCCCTGCCCGACAAGGTGGACTATACTCGTGACTTCTGGATGGCTAATGTCAACACAACCCTTCGTGCACGTGAAGAGATGACATGGGGAAAGTCCATACCCGAACGCGAATTTCGTCATTTCGTCTTGCCTGTTCGAGTAAACAACGAGAACCTGGACAGCGCTCGTGTCGTGTTCTACAAGGAACTGAAGCCTCGCATGAAAGGTTTGACCATGGAACAGGCTGTGCTGGAGGTCAATCACTGGTGTCACGAACACGTTACCTATACCCCAAGTGATGAACGTACCAGCAGTCCTCTTGCCACTATACGCACAGCATACGGTCGTTGTGGCGAGGAGTCTACCCTATTGGTTGCAGCATTACGCTCCGTCTGTATTCCTGCACGTCAGGTCTATACCCCAAGATGGGCACACACAGATGACAACCATGCATGGGTAGAGGCTTGGGTAGACGGCAAATGGCACTTCCTTGGAGCTTGTGAACCAGAGGCTGTGCTGGATCTTGGGTGGTTCAATGCACCTGCTTCACGCAGTATGTTGATGCACACCAAGGCTTTTGGCAAATATGAAGGACCTGAGGAGGTGATGGGACGTACAAAATGCTATACCGAGATAGCCGTAACAGATGGTTATGCACCTGTAGCAAGACGTGAGGTGCAGGTTGTGGACAAGAACGGACTTCCCGTTGTAGGTGCTATTGTTGAATTCAAGATCTACAACTACGCAGAATTCTTCACATTCTCCACTAGAACAACAGACAATCAAGGACTTACATCCATACAGGCAGGATTAGGAGACTTGATAGTATGGGCACACAAAGGCAATGAGTATGGGTTTGCCAAATGCAGCATGTCTGAGAATGGCGCACTGAAAGTCTGTCTGAATCATCTTCCTGGTGAGACCTACAGTATGGACCTGAACATCGTTCCTCCCAAGGAGCGAAACACCATACCTTTCATGACAGAGGAGCAGAGAGAGAAGAATGCTGCTCGTCTGGTTGAAGAGGACGCGATGCGAAACGCTTATGTAGCCTCCTTCCCTTCCAAGGATGTGGCAATGCAATGGGCTGAGTCACTGAGACTTCCCAAGGAACGTACTGCCAAACTGATGCTTGCCTCACGTGGCAACTACCAGACCATCACACAGTATCTGGGTGAATA
>DCIS01000087.1:0-144 GCA_002317475.1 Prevotellaceae bacterium UBA1720
CTTTCACAAGAAAATGGGAATAACATCGTTTTCGGCTGAACGCTTTTACAAGTATTATCACAACTATGGTTGGAAAAGCAAGGGTGGTGGTCACGTCGAGGACTGGAAAGAGAAAATGATGGAATGGTTAGAGAATGATAAACA
>DCIS01000087.1:160-13828 GCA_002317475.1 Prevotellaceae bacterium UBA1720
AAAGAAAACCACTGGTGCTGACACCGCGGCTGGAGATGGGGAAGAGGCGGATTGGAGAGCACTCGGAGAATGGCTGGATGCGCATTATCCGGTATCTGTTGAGACTGTTGCTGATGCTAATGAAGCAATTAAGAACCCTGAACTGACGCTGAAATGGTGGGGCTACCGCATAGGCACCACGGGTACGATACGCATCGTCATCAAGAAACTGTACCAGCTGGGCGAGGCACTGAACACCTCACGTAAAGGACTGAAGGCCGAGAAACTGGAACGCATAGCACGCGAGATACTGTGGCAGGCACCCGAGCACACTATGCAGGATCTGGACCGCTTCTTCACCCGCTGTAAGCATGGACATTACGGCAACTTCCCCAAAGGCCTGCTGATGACCGACCTGATGANNCTGATGAGGGCGTGGAGGAAGGAGGGGGAAGTTAAAAGTTAAAAGTTAAAAATTAAAAGTTAAAAATTAAAAATTAAAAATTAAAAATTCAAATTTTGCAAGCTTTAACGGCTTAAATATTAGTTGTTTATTTGTNNAGTTAAAAGTTAAAAGTTAAAAATTAAAAGTTAAAAATTAAAAGTTAAAAGTTAAAAGTTAAAAGTTAAAAATTAAAAGTTAAAAATTAAAAATTCAAGTTTTGCAAGTAGATTTGCGATAATTAAACATGAATGGCAACAACGGAAACAACAATTTCATATTTCTGCAGCCAACAGGTCTTGCTTGACAGTTACTTATCATTAGAATCATAAAAAGTTGTTTCTGTTGTTCTTCTGCCCTACGAGCGAAGCATCGGTCTTCGACACGCTGAGCGGCCATTCATGTTAACTCTAAAAATGTTAACTCTTACTAAAACCAAAACTAACTATAAATTACAAATTATGTCCTAAGTAGTGTAACCAGCCCCCCCTAAAGGGGGTTGGGGGGTCTAATTCTTAAAGCTATGGATAGGAGCAGGTATACGTCCATTGCGATTTATGAAATCTGCACAGGAGTACTTATTGACAGGCATTACGGGAGCATAGCCCAGCAGTCCACCAAACTCGACGGTATCACCAACGGTCTTGCCAACAACGGGGATGATACGCACGGCTGTTGTCTTCTGGTTGACCATACCAATAGCTGCCTCGTCGGCAATGATGCCGCTGATGGTGGTGGCAGGGGTGTCACCGGGAATGGCAATCATATCCAGACCCACGGAGCAGACACAGGTCATGGCCTCGAGTTTCTCGAGGGTAAGGGCACCACACTCCACAGCATCGATCATGCCCTGATCCTCGCTGACGGGGATGAAGGCTCCGCTCAAGCCACCTACATAGCTGCTGGCCATCACTCCACCCTTCTTGACCTGATCATTGAGCAGGGCCAGTGCAGCAGTGGTACCTGGGGCACCAGCACGCTCCAGACCGCACTGGCAAAGGATATCGGCAACGCTGTCGCCTATAGCAGGCGTGGGAGCCAGGGAGAGGTCGATGATACCGAAGGGTATGCCAAGACGACGACTGGCCTCCTGTGCCACGAGCTGACCCACACGGGTAATCTTGAAGGCGGTCTTCTTGATGGTCTCGCACAGCACCTCGAAACTCTCGCCCTTGATGGTCTGCAGGACACTGTTGACCACACCGGGACCACTGACACCGACATTGATGATGGCATCGGCCTCGCTGACGCCATGGAAGGCACCAGCCATAAAGGGATTGTCATCGGGGGCATTACAGAGCACCACCAGTTTGCCACAACCCAGCGAATCCTTGTCCTTGGTAGCCTCGGCCGTCTGCTTGATAATCTCGCCCATCAGGCGCACAGCATCCATGTTGATACCGGTCTTGGTGCTGCCCACATTGACGCTGGAGCAGATGAAATCGGTAGTGGCCATGGCCTGAGGAATGGAACGGATAAGCAGTTCATCGCTCTGGGTCATACCTTTGCTGACAATGGCGCTGTAGCCACCTAGAAAATTAACACCCACCTCCTTGGCTGCACGATCGAGGGTCTGAGCAATCTTGACATAGTCCTCGGGGGTCTTGCAACAGGAAGCACCGACAAGGGATATGGGAGTGATGCTGACACGCTTGTTGACAATGGGCACACCGTACTCACGGCTGATATCCTCACCGGTCTTGACAAGGTCACGGGCAAGAGTGGTAATCTTGCTGTATATCTTCTGGCAGCACATCACCAGGTCCTTGTCGGCACAACCCAACAGGTTGATACCCATGGTGATGGTGCGGACATCCAGATTCTGCTGCTCGACCATCTTGTTGGTCTCGAGTACCTCATTTATATTAATCATAAGTAATTAATAACTTATAATTTATAATTAGTAATTTATAATTTTGAATTGTACAAAATTCAAATGCGGTGCATCTTTTCGAAGATCTCCTCGCGCTGACACTTGACCTGCACACCCATGGTGCGACCCAGTTCCTCGAGATCGTTCTGCGCCTGTTCGTAGTGAACGGCAAGCTGTGACATGTCGACGATCATCATCATATTGAAGTATCCACCTACGATAGTCTGGCTGATGTCAAGGATATTAACCTCATTCTCTGCAAGATAGGTACATACGCGAGCAATAATGCCCTTGGTATCCTTACCTACAACGGTGATAATGGTTTTGTTCATGGAATGGTCAATTATGTATTTATAATTTTTAACTTTTAATTTTTAATTTTTAATTTTTAACTTCCAACCGCCACCTCTCCCCCAACCCATTCGGTGAAGGGTTCTTCGTGCGTCATGGGGTGCCATGAGAGGATATTGCCCTCCTCGTCATAGATGACGATGGGATGAGGGATAACTTCGCCCGAGGGAAGGACGAGACGATGATATGCCTTCCTACGTTCCATCACATCTTACGTCTGCGAACAGGACGGGCTGCACGACGAGGTTGCTGAATACGTTCTTTGACAATCTGTATATCATGACGTTGCTCGCGCATATCACGCTCCTCAAGAGGCGATAATCGACGTGCTGGTTCATCCTCGGGACGGACATCAGATAGCGAGTCTGAGGCAAGGGAATCAGCCTGTGCAGCGAGGGAATCGGCGGGCAGGGTGTCAGCCACAGGTTCGGCCTTATGGTGTATCCTCAGAACGGAAGGATAGGTCATGAAGAAGAGTTCGTAGGGCTGATCCTGAGCAGCAGGTGGAGCATAGAGCGTGACAACGAGACGCTGGGGCTGCAGCGTGTCCTGACGACCACGAGGGATGAGGTTCAACTCAGCCTTGTAATCTCCGCCGATAGTCTGGGTCTGTGACACCACCGAACTGTCAGCATAGTAGACGCTGAAGAGCGCGTACAGGATACGGTTGGTACTAGAGGGCAGGAAATGGGAATTGAAGGCAAACTTGAAACTGTCACCGGGAAGGAAGGTGGAATCGGCTGGGATGGTGATAATCTTCAGATTCTCGGGCTGATAGTTCTGCAGATAGACGATCTGCCTGCCATTCCATACATTGGCCGTATCGCCGTCTAACGTGTAGCTGGCATAGATCTCCGTCTCGCTCAGGTCGACACCCATGGTCTTGGCCTCAGCATCAAGGCGTTCGTTGAGACGCTGGAAGACACCGGCAATACGCTTGCCCTCAGCGGAATACCACACCATGGTGGAATCGAAATACTCCTCGGTGATGCCATGCTCCTGGAAGACCTTCTGGACGTACTGGTAGCGCAGCATCTCGTGGTCCTGACCTTCCTGCAGAGTGGCCTGATCGGCCATAGAAAGAGCTAGGGTATAATCGTAAAGGAGGTCCTCCAACTGCCCCTCGCTCATCACGCCACCAGGGATCTGGGGCTGACAAGCACAGCACATGACCAGAAGCATGCACACGGTGGCATGCCAGAGGGGCTGAACGTACTTCTTAACTGAGAGAGGGATAGTCATTGGATAACTCTTTACGGAAAAACAGGATCAATGACAGTACACCACAAGTGATGCAGGAGTCGGCAAAATTGAAGATGGGACTGAAGAACAGGAAGTACTTGCCACCGATGAAAGGCATCCAATCGGGCCAGAACCAGTCTACCAAAGGAAACTGGAACATGTCGACCACAAGGCCCTGGAAAACATTGCCATAACCCTGACCAAAGGGTACGAGATGGGCAAGGCTCTGGGGATCGTTGGGATAGAAGCCCGAAGCGGTGAAAACCTCACCATAGAAGACGCAGTCGATAATGTTGCCTACAGCACCTGCCAGAACAAGGGCAAGAACGAGGAGATAGCTCCATCTGACCCCAGCGGCAATACGCTTGGCCATGTACCAGATGATAAAGATCGCAGCAATGATGCGAAATCCGGTAAGGAAGAGCTTCCCGAAGAACTGCATGCCAAAGGCCATACCATTGTTCTCGACGAAGATGAGGTGGAACCAGGGTGTCACCTGAATATCTTCGCCCAGATAGAAATGGGTCTTGACATAAACCTTGATCAACTGATCAATGATAATCAGCAGTACGACAAACATTGCTGCTGAGAGTCCTTGTTTCTGTCCTTTGGTCATAATAGGGGGTTTAGATAAGTTCTATGGGGAGAGGATTAATGATTGCGTGGATTATTGTTCTTCACCTCAATGCAGAGGGTGGCATGAGGAACGGCACGGAGACGCTCCTTGGGGATGAGTTTGCCCGTCTCACGGCAGATACCATAGGTCTTGTTGTTGATACGGACAAGCGCAGCCTGCAGTCCCTTGATGAACTTCTGGGTACGAGCGGCCAACTGCATGGTCTGCTCCTTGGTATGTACGGTGGAACCCTCTTCGAGAGCATGATAGGTGGGAAGGGTGTCGTCAACACCGTTGTCATTACGGTTGGTCAACTCGTCCATCAACTTCTCATAATCACGCTTCGCCAGTTCAAGTTTCTCCAGGATAATAACGCGGAACTCCTCGAGTTCCTCATCCGTGTATCGTGTCTTTTCTTCCATGTTTCTACTATGATTAACCTATAATACGGTATTTAGATAAGTAAGACTGCAGGCAAGGACCCGCAGTCTTAATTTATTACATTATGATTTGGCAACGGTCAGTTCAGTACCACCAGCCTTGATTTCATCAGCCAGAACCTGAGAGGCAATGTATTCGCTGAACTGTGCCAGACAGGCTACATTGTCCTCGGTCTCGGGAACGCAGACCTTGATGCGGTCCACAATCTCAAATCCGCTGTCCTTACGCATCTGCTGGATGCTGCGAATCAACTCACGTGCCACACCCTCGAGACGAAGCTCAGGAGTGATGGTGATGTCAAGGGCAACGGTGAGGACACCCTCGCTGGTAACACTCCAACCGGGCATATCCTGTGCTGAGATCTCGACGTCGTCACGAGTGAGCTCGTAGTCGGTACCTTCGACGGCAATGGTGATAGGACCATCCTCGAGCTGTGCGATCTGCTCCTGTGACAAGGCTGAGACAACAGCTGCTGCTGCCTTCATCTGCTTGCCAAACTTCTTACCCATGACGCGGAAGTTGGGCTTGACGTTCTTCTGAACCATCTGACCTTCAACAAACTCTACCTCCTTGATATTCAGTTCTTCAAGAATGATATGCTGAAGGAATACTATACCTTCCTTGATGGCATTGTCGGTAACAGGAATAGCAATACGCTGGAGTGGCTGACGTACACCGATCATCTCCTTCTTACGAAGTGAGAGGGCCATAGAGCAAATCTTCTGTACACGCTCCATGTTCTCCTCGAGAGGCTTGTCGATGATGCTCTCGTTGACCTCGGGATAGAAGTCGAGATGGACGCTGTCCTTAGCCTCACCAAAGGTGAGATCACGATAGAGTTGATCGGCGAAGAAGGGTGAAACGGGAGCAATCAGTTTGCTGAGAGTCAGCAGGCACTCGTAGAGGGTCTGATAGCAAGCGAGCTTGTCCTGCTTGAGACCTTCGCCCCACAGACGCTTCTTGGCCAGACGAACATACCAGTTGCTGAGGTTGTCGATAACAAAGCTCTGGATGGCACGACCAGCACGTGTAGGTTCATAGTCGTCCAATGCCTCACGGACATCCTTGATCAGAGAATTGAGGGCAGAGAGCATCCAACGGTCGAACATGGGCCGCTCGGCGTAGGGAACCTGTGGCTCGGCATTGTGCCAACCATCGACATTGGCATACATGGCCAGAAGGCCGTATGTCTGGTGCAGCTTGACAAAGAAACTACCACTGACATCCTTTACACCATCGGGGTCGAAACTGAGGTTGTCCCAGGGTGCTGAATTGGTGACCATATACCAACGTACGGGGTCGATACCGTAGGTCTCGATGCAATCGAAAGGATTAATGACATTGCCCAGTCGCTTGGACATCTTGACACCATTCTTGTCGAGTACAAGACCATTGCTGACAACAGCCTTATAGGCTACGCTGTCGAAGACCATGGTAGCTATGGCGTGCAAGGTGAAGAACCAACCACGGGTCTGGTCGACACCCTCGGCGATGAAGTCTGCGGGATAGCAAACACCGGCATCCAGGGCTTCCTTGTTCTCGAAAGGATAATGGATCTGGGCATAAGGCATGGCACCCGAATCGAACCAAACATCGATGAGGTCGAGCTCACGGGTGAGGACATCGCCATTCTGACCTACCAACTTGATATCGTCAACGTAGGGACGGTGGAGGTCAATACGGTCGTAGTTCTCCTGGGTCATATCACCGGGTACGAAGCCCTTGTCCTTGAGAGGATTGCTGGGCATGACACCTGCAGCAACAGCCTTCTCGATCTCGTTGTAGAGTTCCTCTACGCTGCCAATGCAAAGCTCCTCCTTGGTATCACGGTTGCGCCAGATAGGCAGAGGAGTACCCCAATAGCGTGAGCGAGAGAGGTTCCAGTCATTGAGGTTCTCAAGCCACTTACCAAAACGGCCCGTACCTGTAGCCTCGGGTTTCCACTTGATGGTCTTGTTGAGCTCTACCATGCGATCCTTGCATGCCGTAGAACGAATGAACCAACTGTCGAGGGGATAATAGAGGACGGGCTTGTCGGTACGCCAGCAGTGGGGATAGTTGTGGACGTGCTTCTCAATCTTGAATGCACTACCCTCCTCCTTCATCTCGAGGCAGATGATGACATTGAGGTCCATATCCTTGGTGGCTGCCTTCTCGTCGTACTTGCCATCGACATTGTACTTGGGATCATAGGCGTTCTTGACATAGTCGCCACTGTGCTTCCAGTATGACTCGTTGACACAAGCCTCGACGAAAGCGGGATTCATGTCATCCTTCACGAAGTACTTACCCTGGAAATCGACCATAGGACGGGTATCACCTGCCTTGTCGATAACGAAAAGCGAAGGAATACCGGCATCCTTGGCAACCTTGGCATCGTCAGCACCAAAGGTAGGAGCGATATGTACGATACCGGTACCGTCCTCGGTAGTAACGTAGTCACCGGGGATGACACGGAAGGCTTCTGCACTCTTCTCGACCACCTTCTCGCCCTCAAGGGCACAAGGCTTGATCCAGGGCATGAGCTGCTGGTAAGAGGTACCAACCAGTTCGCTACCCTTTCCACGCCAGAGAATCTCGAGGGTCTGTTCATTGCCTTCCTCGTCCTTAGAGGGCTGGAAATAGGCACTGAGTCGACTCTCAGCAAGAATATACACTGCCTCCTCGTTGGTATAGGGATTATTGCCCTTCAAGGCAACATAGTCGATCTTGGGACCAACGCAAAGTGCGGTGTTTGAAGGAAGGGTCCAGGGAGTGGTAGTCCATGCCAGGACATAGAGCTTGTCATAGCCGGCAAGTGCCTCAACGGATGGTTTCAGGACCTTGAACTGTGCGGTGACGGTGGTGTCCTTGACATCACGGTAGCAACCGGGCTGGTTCAACTCGTGCGAACTCAGACCAGTACCAGCCGCAGGACTATAGGGCTGAATAGTGTAACCCTTATAGAGGAGATCCTTCTGATAGAGCTGCTTCAGCAACCACCAGAGGCTCTCGATATACTTGTTGTCGTATGTGATGTAAGGATGCTCGAGGTCAACCCAGTAGCCCATCTTATTGGTAAGGTCGGTCCACTCGTTGGTGTACATCATGACGTTCTTGCGGCAAGCATCATTATAGTCGTCTACGCTGATCTTCTTACCAATATCCTCCTTGGTGATGCCAAGGTTCTTCTCGACACTCAACTCAACGGGAAGTCCATGGGTATCCCAACCAGCCTTACGATTGACCTGGAAACCCTTCATGGTCTGATAACGAAGGAACGTGTCCTTGATGGTACGACCCATGACGTGATGAATACCTGGATGACCATTAGCAGATGGAGGACCCTCGAAGAAGATGAAGGAAGGACAACCTTCACGCTCGCTGATACTACGATGGAAGAGATCCTCGCCTTCCCATAGCTTGAGCACTTCTTTATTTACCTCAGAAAGGTTGAGCTTTTTACGCTCAGCAAATTTGTTTGCCATATTATGTTGTATTATATTTTTTGCCAAATCTCAAGATGACAATTGCAAGTCAGTAAAACTTGTGAAAGCCATTTCGTCTTTTAAG
Organism: Prevotellaceae bacterium UBA1720; assembly: GCA_002317475.1. Classification (GTDB taxonomy): domain Bacteria; phylum Bacteroidota; class Bacteroidia; order Bacteroidales; family Bacteroidaceae; genus Physcousia. Next base: position 8,657 of record DCIS01000087.1, read on the forward strand.
TGTGCAAAATTACAAAAATAATATGAAAGGAAAGAATAAATAAGAAAAAAACCTCGCAAGCCATGAACTTGCGAGGTCATTATTAATATTAATTAAGTTTCTAAGTACTTAATTCGTGATGCTTGATTAGTAACCAATCTGTCCCTTATAATGCAGGAACCAGTTCCTCTTGTCAAGCAACTTGCTACCAACTTCTGGACGAGCAGCTGAGATAGGATCGCTCAGACGCTTGGGATCATTGTACCAGAATGCACGACGCATCAGGTCGTAGTAACGATTGCCTTCGTAAGAAAGCTCGAGTGCCTGCTCATCGAGGATAGCCTGGTCAACCTGCTCCTGCTCTGCCTGAATGTAAGCGGGGTTAGCATAGATCTGGCCATGCCACTCGTTCCATGCATCAACATAAGTCTTTACGCGGCTGTTGTAACCAGACAGAACCTCACGATACTCAGTCATGATCTTAGCAGTATCAGCTGAATAAACCTCCATCTCAGCATTGTAAGCATCAACAGCTGCAAGGTAAGCCACATAGAGACCGATTGAGTCGTTCTTGATGTAACGATCATAGAGTGTCTGTGCACGGCTTTCCTTCTGTGACTTCATGACATCCTGTGCCCAGTATTCCTCGAAGGTAAGTACCTGAGTACCATACTGTGCCCATGAAGAAGGCTCATCAATCTTCTTGGTAGAAAGAGTAGGCTTCTTGGGGAACTGGTCGGTATAGTCCTTCATAACAGGAGCATCACCAATAGCGTTCAACTCAGCCTCGGGGTAGGTAGCATAATTGCTATCAACGGGGAGAACGGGAAGGTACTTCTTGTTCATGAATGACCAACCTGAACCACGGCTGTGAATACCAAGCATGTTAGCCTCAGACATAGCATCCTCAGTAACCAGAGAAGGCTTAATCATAGTAGTAATACCATACTGATCCTTGGTTACGGTGTAAGAAGGAGCGTAAGTCTTGTAGAATGAATCGTTGAAAGTAAAGTAATTGATGAATGTACTGTCCTCAGAAGAAGTGTAGTAAGGCTGCACCTCATTCTTGATTACAGTATTGCTAAGACCAATAGTGAGGATCTGCTTTGCGAAGCGAGGATAACCTGCATAGTTCAAAGCCTCTGCAAGACGAAGGTAAACCTGCTGTGTACGGTATACCAGAACATTCATGTTTCTGTGCTTGCTGATTGACTGAAGCTTCAACTCCTTATCATTGTATTCACGGTCAGTTGTAGACCAGAATGAAGAGAAACGAAGGTCGCCATCCATAAACTTATTGAGAGCAGAATCGTCAATATCGCTTGCAGAAACCTCGATGGTGTCATTGTGCTCACGATCATAACCAACATATACCTGACTACGGCTCAAGTTCTTGTATGCCTCAGAGGGAATAATACATGCCTCCTTCAACTCGGGATTAGTTGCATAATTGTAAAGGGTACGCAACTCGTTGAAGAAACCTGTAGCAGAAGAAGAGTCCATAGCAATAGCGGTGATAGGCTCCAAATATTGTGTGTTGCTTTTGCTTGACCAGTTACCTGAAGTAGCAAAGGTGAACGAACCAGAAGCGCGCTCCAGAGGCTCTTCGCTGTCAACGAGATCACGAGTACTCCACTCAACACTGTTGGTACCAGTAGTCAGACGAGTCTTATGACCCAAGGGTGTATTGAGGAAATTATAATAATACTTAGCAGCAACCTTAGCAGAAGTAGGATCATGCTCGATAGCAGCCTTCCAGAGATAGAGATCTGCCATTACCAGTGAAGTGGGGAAGAAACATCTCTGAACAGTTACGTTTGAGTTGTCGAAACTGTTATAGTCGGGCATCTCAGTATAAATGTCACGAAAAAGATCTTTGATGAAATAATCACAGATCTCAGAGATACCATACATGGGATACTCGGCCTTAGATTCAGCATCGGTGAGGACGGGCTTCGTTACAAAAGGAACCTTACCGTATGCCAACACACACTGGAGATAAGTCCAAGCACGAATGGTACGAACCTGTGCAATCTCGCGCTCAAACATGTACTGCATAGCATCGGTATGAATCTCGGGGAGAGAGTCGTTTACGCGATCCAGGAAATAGTTACAGTTGTTGATGATTGCATAGTAATCACGAGGCGAATTATACTGGTTCTCGTCATCCTTGCTAGTAACATCCGCATTGAAAGAAGCCAGATTCTTCAGGTCAATGGTACCGTTTTCAGTTACGTCCACCAGGTCAGCACGTACCTCACCGATGAGGTTGGTACGCACTGCGATGGCCTGGAGTTTATTCAGAATGCCGACAACAGATGTTACAGTATCCGAAGAAGATGTAAGATGGTCGGTGTCAGCATAGATTACATAGCTGTTACCCTTGTCAAGCATATCTTCACATGATGTGAAAGTAGCTACGCCTGCTGCAGCAAGGGTTAAAGACATTAAATATTTAGTCAGTTTCATATCTTCTAAGTATTAGAGGTTGATTTTAACGCCAACATGGAAATTACGACCCTGTGAGAGAAGACCCATATCAACACCTTGATACAGAACACCGTTGCTCATAGAGAACTCGGGATCGGGACCAAGATACTTTGTCAGAGTAAATACGTTGTTAGCCTGTGCCCAAACGCTCAGACCCTGGATGTAGGTGTTGTTGATGGGGAGCTTGTAGCTAAGAGTCAGAGACTTCAGTTTCAAGTAGCTTGCATCCTCAATCCAACGATCGCTGAAACGAGCATTACCCATAGGATCACCATAGGTAGCCTTAGGCATATCGGTAACCATACCCTCGTTGGTCCAACGATTCATCATGGCTGTAGTCTGGTTCATGAAACGTGAACCACTCTCCAACTGCTGACGCATGTAGTTGTATGCATCATTACCCAGTGAATAGTTGAAACGAGCATCCAAGGTCAGGTTCTTCCAACTCAGAGTAGAAGAAATGTTACCATAGATGTCAGGATTAGAAGAACCTAAGATGGTACAATCCTTCTCGTCAATCTCATTGTCACCATTGAGGTCAACAAAACGCATATCACCAGCACCAAAATAGGTCTTAGCACCAGTATCATCGGTGATGTAAAGTGCATTGGGGTTCAATGAAGGATCATTGTCCTCGCTGCTGGCAAATACACCATTGGTACGATAACCATAGAAGTTGTTGAGAGAACCACCTACGATGCTGCGAACAGTACCACCAAGTACCTCGGTATCCCAGTAATCACCACCATCAGGCAGAGCAGTCAGTCTGTTAACATAGTGACCCAAGCTGGCACCAATTGACCAGTTCCAGTCCTTGTGTGAAACGAGGTGAGCAGTGAAGCCCATGTCGAAACCTTCATTCTGAAGAGAACCACCATTGCTCCAGTTGTACTGCAAACCACTGATGAAACCAAGTTCCTGAAGAGTCAGCAGATTGTCGGTCCAAGAATGGAAGTAGTTGAAGTGAGCACCCAGACGGTTGTTCAGGGCATTCAGTTCGATACCAGCATTGAAACGCTTGGTAGTCTCCCACTGCAGATTGGTATTACCAATGTTGTTGATGAAAATACCAGCTACACCGTTCATGAACAGGTTACTGCTGAAATAGGTACGGTTGGCATCATACTGAACATTGTCATTACCGCTAAGGCCGAAACCAGCAGTAAGCTTCAAATAGTCAATACCCTGAACATCGAAGAACTTCTCGTTGGTAATCACCCAACCAGCCTGCAAGCTGGGGAAGACACCCCAACGAGCACCAAGGAACTTGAAGCCGGCATCAGCGTCCTTACCAAACTGTGAGTTGGTCTCGACAGCGAGGTCACCCTCAACATAGTAACGGTTCTTCCAGTTGTACTCAGCCTGGCCATACCAGGTAAGTGTAGACAGGTTCTTGTCGGTACCACCTGCAATCTTGTCCTTGGTACTACCAATAGACACGGTCTTATCGTTACCACTGTTGTAACCCTTCTGAGTAGCCAGGTTATAACTTACGTTGATATAACGGAAACCACCCTGCAAGTGCAGATTATGAGCCTCGTAAGACTTGGTCCAATCCAGCTTGGTATCGCTGTTCACGGTTGTCTGACGAGATGCAAGAGACTGCATCTGGTTCTCACGACGACCCTGAAGTTCGGCAACATAGTAGCTGGGAACACCATTCATAGGAACGTAGTACTTCTCGTTTGAATTGATGATGTTCATACTGAAGAGAGAACTCAAGAAGAGGTTCTTGTTGAAATCATAGCGAGGAGTTACATTCAGGTTGATGTAGCTGTTTTCGAAGTAGTTCTTATTCTCTGCTGTACCATAGTGGTTGATAGCAAGAGGATTAGACAAACGATAGTTGGCATCACGAAGAACTGATACCTCGTCCAGATAGTCCTCGTCAACGATGTCCAAGTGAGCATTGTAGATCTGACCCTGACCAGAGATCTGACCAGTTACGGGATCAATAGTAATATCACCGGCATAGGTGTAAGGGCTCAACATAGGGCTCTTTGCCAATGCCAGGAATGAAGTACTGGTAATACTCTTCTCATCATAAGAGGTAGGAGCACCCTGGTCGAGAAGCTTACGGGTCTGGTTGGTGTAAGCAGCATCGAATCTGATACTCAAAGCATCGGTAATCTTAATATCGGTGTTGAAACGGATATTCAGACGGTTGAAGTTATTCTCATCGAGAACGCTACCATCAGTAGTGAAACCTACAGAAAGCATGTAACCTGCAACGTCACCACCACCCTGTACGCTCAGACCATAGTTCTGAACGAAAGTGTTCTGGTAAACCTCATCTGCCCAATTGGTATCATTGTTGTACTTGTTGTACCAATAATAGTTGGGATCAGCGTTGAGGAACTTGAAGTTGTTGACGTTGGTACCGGTGCTCTGGAGCAGACCAGAAGCATAGTTCTTGTACTGTGCACCGTTCATTACTGAGTAATTCTTTGGAACCATCTCATAACCAACATTGACAAGAGCATCGATGCGTGTTGCCTGGCTCTGACTACGCTTGGTCTTGATAAGAATGACACCATTTGCACCCTTGGCACCATAGATAGAGGTTCCATTAGGCATTACCTCTACACTGGCAATATCATTGACGTTGAGATTGGTCAGGAAGTCGTTGTAGAAACCTCCGTGAATCATCTCCTGATCATACTGCTGATCAAGGATGACACCATCAACGATAACCAATGGGTT
>DCIS01000087.1:13974-19290 GCA_002317475.1 Prevotellaceae bacterium UBA1720
ACACGGTTGAGGATATTGTCGTTGGCAGTATAGAGAGCCTTGGCAGACTCATCCTGCATGACGATGTCACGCAACTTACCACTCTCGTTCAAACCTACTCTGACCATATTGTAACCGGGAATGGAAACAGTAACAGCTGAACTATAGAGGGGAACTTGCAGACTGAAGCTACCATCTTCCTCAGTCAAGGCAGAATAACCTTGACCAGCAATAGACTGCACGAGCACACCCGACAAGGGTTGGCCATCAGCCTGGCTAATTACACGACCGGTAATAGTACGAGTGGGCTCTACCTTCTTTGTCTTAGCAATTCTGGTCACCAAGACTACCTCATCGTTAGCATCTTCGTCGGTTTCGGCATCCTGAGCCGATACACAAACGGGAGCTGCCAACAGCATTGAGAGGCAAAATATATTCAGTTTTTTCATATCGAATTATTATTCCTTAGAAGATTCGTCGTCCTTTTTATTTCTCTCAAGAAGTTTGTCGTTGAAAGCATCCAAGTCGAATGCAGCAGCTTCTGCCTCTTCCTTAGTCTCGAAGGGAACAAGGATGATTTCGTCAAGACGAAGTGTACGGGTATAAACCTTCTCCTTCACCTTGGTAGCTGCAGGACCAAATGACTTGAACTGCAAGGTGACAACTCCCTTATCAATACCCATACTTGATACGCTAAAGACCTTAGCCTTTGAAATCAAGATGGTATCCATTGTGGTTGCCTTGGTAGCATAAGCACGGTCAAAGTTAGACTGACCCTTGATGTCGCTGTAACCAGTAATGGGTGAATTCTCATCATACTTGACAGGGTTCATCATGAAACCACTCTTGGAATCAGGATTACCATTGGCATCATTACCGTAGTTGACCATCTTGCTAGTGTTGCCGTCAAGTACCTTACACTCAACAGTGAAATAGCAAGAAAGAGAGTCCTTGATGTTGGTATCGCTACCTCTACCAGGAGCTGTTACAGCATAGATGTTATAGTAAACATTTGACAACGTGCTGGGAAGAGTGTAGGTAACCTCAGTGTGGTTTGAAGCCGTCTTGCTGCTGAAGGCAACATAACGATACTCTCTCTCTACTTTCGTCTTGATCTTGGGACCCCATACAGAATCACCAGTCTGAGTATCTACAGTCCATGCCGAGTCAGGAAGCTCCTCATATTTATAAACAATGTGATTACCACCATTAGTGTTCATGGTAGTAACATTCTTGTTGTCAACAGGAACTTCATAGTTGAATGAAGACTCAGCCTGCAAGTCGGTACGGTCAAAGAATGTAGAACGAGGATCGATAGCACCCTTGTTGTCTACATAAATGTAACCATTTGAGCACTCATACTTCTGCAAACCAGCAAGAATACCCTCTTCAGGATTATAGTAGACATTCTTGCGAGGATTGTGGATCTGATGTTCACCATACATAGTATTGGTCAGAGAGTCAGTCATGTGCTGATTGTGGCGTGTGGTCTTACTCATATTGAAGAAACGACCACGAATGATGCTCTGCTGAGTCAACACATTTGACAGAGAGTCAGCCTGATTAACGCTGGCAGCATACTGATAGTACTGCTTGTACTTGTCAAACTCCTGCTTCCAGATCTCGTTGGTAGGAGCAATGAAGATGTAGTCACTGTCTTCACGCTGGATATAACCGTAACGAGAAAGCAAATCGTTGGAAAGGATAGTAACTGAATCCAGGTATACGGTCTGTCCATCAATTACACCACCTTCAACTGAAGAAAGCTCATCCAGGGTATACTCGTCAAAGAACTTGATGAAGCTTGCAACACTATCAAGGCCGTTCAACTCGGTGTACTCACGGATATTGGGGAAGAACGTCTGTACATTCTCTGCCTTATACAGAATACCATTGTTGCAAAGCTCCATGCTCTTGAATGTATTGCCATCCAAGGAACCAGTGGTAGTATTCTTACCCACCAGACGCATGTGCTTCTTGTTCAACATATTGATGGTAGTATCAGTCAAAGAAGAGATAGGACGTGAATAGAGGGCAACATGATTCTGGAAGAACTGCTTGATAGCACGATTGTCCTTCCATTTCAAGTCGGCCTTTGCATCCTCCTGATAAATAGCGATTACACTATCAGCCTGCTCTGAAGTCATACCCAGGGGAGCCCATACAGTCAACTGCTGTGGTGAGTCAAGCGTCTCAGCACCACCAATGGCTACAATGGTCTTATAGAAACTGGCAAGGTTAGGGTCAGCCTTAATCTTCTCCAACAGGGAAGTCTCTTCAGCCATACCGCCAGGAACGATGTCATAGTGCTCGTTCCAGTCGTCAGTACATGCTGACCAGAGCATGGGAGCTCCAGTCAGCAGCACTGCTGCCATAAATTTTGTATACTTGTTTGTTTTCATAACTTATAATATTCTTATTCTATAAATAATGAACTAAGAATTAATAATCATCCTCTGCTCTACCAGCACCCTCGACGCCGTATACACTCTTAGGAACGATTTCCCAATAGTCGAACATCAGCAATGCACCCTGAGGAGCCCATACTGACTTCACGCGTACTTTGTGACGCTTGTTCTGGCTGAGAGTAACGTTGTTAGCAACAACATAACGAACAGTACCACTCTGATTAGCGAAGAGGTTACCATCACCAACAGAAGCCAATGCATCAGCACCATCCTTATGAACATAAGGTGTGGTGAAGCAGCTTGCGGGACCGTGATACCAACCATTGTTGTGCATGTTCTTCTTGAGAGCCTCACGACGATCCTCATCGTATGTCTTCAAAGTCGAAAGAGAAACCCAACCGATACGATCGGTGAAGCCGTTAGTAGAACGCTGGTCGAAAGGAATACCCTGAGGTACACCATCCAAATAGAACTGACAGATACCACGTGAGTTCATGGCACAGAAGCCCAAACGAATCTGGTAAGTACCAGTGGGAACAGTAGGCAAGTAGAACTCAACATCGAAGTTACCATTGTCAGATGCCATGTTGTACTCGTCACCTTCATAACTCCAATACCAGCTACGTGCACCCTGATACAGGAAGATACCGTCCTCGTTAACCTTTACACCATCCAGGTAACCATTGGGAAGAATCCAGTTTTTAGCGGGAGCCTTAATGTCCTCACAAGAAACGGTGTTCCAAGGCTCGTAGTTACGCAAGTTGTTGCTGTGGAACTCGGGGAAGAGGGCCATCATATCGAAACGCATACGAGTGTTGAAGATATTTTCGCGAGTGTTTTCACCAAAATCAGCCAAACCATCAGTATAGTAATACCAACCATTGACAGACTCATTGATATACTCTTCCTCAACAGAAGGCAATACATGTACACCCTGATCAAACGAACGAAGCATATCACCACGATTGAGGTACATGTCATTTTTAACACCACCATTCTCGCGGATATCCTTTGCAGACATCAAACGAAGAACCTTAATGGTAGCCAGAGAGTCCATTGTGCTAAACCACTCATGTGGATTGATGCATGCATCATTGATGTTGGTCTTCCAAGAAGTAATTGGTGTTAAACGCTCAATAGAGTTTGCAGCCAAAGGCAGACAGTTGTAACCAATCAAACGACGCAAGGGGTTATCAAGCTTCTTGAAATCAGCAGCAGTCAAAGTAGAGAAATCAGGAGCTGATGGATCATAGACGCTACGAGCATAGTTGTAGAATGACTCAAGGTCAGTAATGCCATACTTCTCTTGAAGAATAGAGTCAGGACAAGCGAAAATAGTGAACTTGAACTTACGCTTCTCGGGAACATCACTCATATCCCACTGAGCACCAGAGTAAATCTTCTTCTTATGATAGTTCTCATAAGCAGAATTGTAGTAGTCCCAGGTTCTATCCTCAATCTTCGATGCAATGATGTCTGCAAGACCGGTAACCTTAAGTGCCTCGTTGAAACGACCCAGTTTGGGGTTCTTCGACAGCAAGTCATCAATAGTCTGAGTTGATGAACTCAACACATGATTGATAGCATGAATAATACCATTAGCCACAGTATCATTACAGTTGTAATAATCAATAACACCGGTTCTGTTCAGTTTGAATGTTGTTGCCAAGGTATCCTCACCAGACATAACGTAGTCATAGTCAATACTGATTGAACGGTCGTTCATGTTTGGCTCACTAATGGCGTGAGAAGAAACGAAGTCAGCCATCTCGAGCGTGTTGTACATCATACCATTGATAAGGTGTGTACGTGCGATGGTATCACAAACATCGTAAGGAATATCCTCAATCTCTGCATAACCATGCTCTTGCATGTACTCCTCAATTGCATCATTGGTGGGAGCGAAGCAAGTAAACTGACCGTACACAGAGATAAGGTCCATGATGTTCACAGCACGCTCACTATCCTTTGAACGCTCAACAATCTCAGCAAATTTGGTGAATTGTTCAGTCTCTTTGAGTTTCTGGCTCATCATTTTGCCAGTGAACACAAAGAAGTTCTCAGGAGCCATATCGTCTTTACAAGACGTGGTGGACAGGCCTACTGCAGCAACGCAGCAGACCATGATCCATGAATATATGCTTTTCATAACTTTCATAGTTTCACATTATTTTTTTAGACTACTCTCATAGTTCTTATCTTCACCATCTGAAGCACCATAGAAAGGCTTCTGCTTCAGTGCAGTGTTAGATTTCAACTCAGTCTTGTTGTAAGGCCAGAAGAGTGCATCGTAGCTGACGAACAAGATCACACCAGTACTGCTACCCTTAGCGGGAACATTCTTCTTGATGTAGTCTGTAGTCTGACCATTACGATGACATACACGCAGGAGGTCGAACCAGCGCTTGCCCTCGAACATTAATTCACGACGACGCTCAGCCTGTACCAACTCACGCATATCTTCCTTAGTCTGATACTTATCCTGCTTCAACACAAGACCAGTTGTCTTTGAGTCAGGAGTAGCGTAGTTGGGGGTCATGAGGCTACGACGGTTGATTGCCCATACGATTGAGAATGCACGGTTCAGATTATCATCGATAACTTGATTACCATCCTCATCGGTAGTCTTCAGATTATCACCAGCCAACTCAACCAATGCCTCGGCCTGCATCAACATAACGTCGGTGAGACGGTAGAAAATCCAGTTACGGTCACTGCGTGAACCACCTGAATAAGTTGCTACCCAAGGAATAGTAGCGCTTGAATTTGTCTTAACACTAATGTCATTACATACATACTTAGCAGGATAACCCTTAGACCACTGCTCATCAGCAGAAGTATTGGTATAGTAACGCAGGTCATACTGATGATCGTATACCTTATACATCTTATTGACAGCGTCGGTTACAACATTCTCATGAGCATAAAG
>DCIS01000119.1:0-16907 GCA_002317475.1 Prevotellaceae bacterium UBA1720
TTAGTGCGAAGATATTAAGAAACAACTACAGCAACAACTAAAGAAACAACGAAATTATCATTTCAATTCCCTTAGAAATACTTGTATAACTATAAAATATTGTTTCTTTAGTTGTTCTTCTGCCCTTTCGAGCATCTCACTTTGTTCGCTGAGCGGCCATTGTTGTTTATAATTTAGTATACACTCTACTTTTACACGATTTCCACAAGTACCACTTGTTTTACTTCTATTCCTTGTTTTCCTCCTTCTCCTTGGGAATAACCAGATTCAGGATGACGGCAAGGACGAAGACTACGGCTACGCAGTTCTCGGCAAAGACGGTCTGGATGATCTGGGGGAAGATAGAGAAGATCTGTGATGCCTGGGTAAAGCCGAGACCTACCGAGAGACTGAGGCTGACGATGATCATGTTGCGCTGTGAGAAACCTGTCTTGGCCATCATACCGAAACCTGCAAAGAGGATGCTACCGAACATCATGATGGTGCAACCTCCCAGAACGGCCTGAGGAATGGTGGTGAGCAGGGTACCGACAGCGGGGAAGAGTCCACCAATGATCATGATGATGGCACCCGTAGCAATGGCAAAGCGATTGACAACCTTTGACATGGCAGCCAGACCCACGTTCTGCGAGAAGCTGGTGATGGGGGTACAACCGAAGATACCGGCGATACTGCTGACAAAACCGTCACAAGCCACAGAGGCTCCCATCTCCTTCTTGTGTACGCCACGACCCAGTGCACCAGAGCAAAGGGCAGAGGTGTCACCGATAGTCTCGGTAGCAGAAACGAGGAAGACGCAGACGATAGCCAGGATGGCATCAAGATGGAACTCGGGCTTGAAGGGCAAGACGTTAGGCATAGAGACAACACCCACGCTGCTGAGGGCAGAGAAATCGACCATACCCATGCAGACAGACAGGATATACCCTACGATGAGGCCCACCAACACGGAGAGCGCACGCAGATAACCCTTGGCAAAGATCTGGGTCAGGAGGCAGGTCAGGAGGGTGACGGTACCTACAATCCAGTTCTCCATGCTACCGAAATCGGCAGCACCCTGTCCACCAGCGAAACTGTTCGCGCCAATAGGCAGCAACGAGAAACCGATGGCTGTAACCACAGTGGCAGCCACGACATGGGGGATGAGTTTCGTCCACTGGTTGGGGAAGAGACCCAGGAGACCCTCCACGATACCACCTACGATGACAGCACCCATGAGCGTGCCCATACCCTGTGAGGTACCGATGGCGATGGCCAGGGAGAGGAAGGTGAAGCTGATACCCATCACGATAGGCAGACGCGAACCGATGCGCCAGATGGGATAGAGCTGGATCAACGTACCGATACCGGCGATGATCATACAGTTCTGGATAAGGGTGGCACTCAGTCCCGACTCAATGCCAACGACATTGGCCAGAATGATGATGGGGGTGATGTTGGACACAAACATTGCCAATACATGTTGCAATCCAAAGGGGACAGCCTGCATCAAGGGCACGCGTCCGTCAAGTTCGTAAATACTTCCGTTTTTCATAAGTAAAAAATCTAATTTAAGATGTTGTTATATGGATCTAAGATTGGTGTTCTGGAGAGGCTGTGCGGGCTGTTCGCGGAACTTGATGGTCTGCGTCTGCCAGTCCATGGATTCAACGATGGCAATGGACTCGACATGATAACCCTCGGCACGTAGTTCGCCACCACCTTTCTGCTGACCTTTCTCAACGGCAATGCCGATGCCTTCCACAGTGCCTCCAGCCTGATGGACGAGGTCAATGAGGGCATGGGCTGCCTCACCGTCAGCCAGGAAATCGTCGACAATCAAGACGTGGTCCGTGGCATGGAGATAGGGCTTGGAGATGAAGACATTGTTCATCTTCTTGTGCGTGAAGGAGTAGGCCTGTGCCACATACTTGTCATCGGTACTGTTGGCCGTCTCGCTCTTCTTGGCAAAAACCACGGGCACATCGTACAGATCGCCAAGGAGGGTGGCAATGGCAATACCACTGGCCTCGATGGTGAGGATCTTGTTGATGTTCTCGGTACGGAAACGACGCTTGAACTCATAAGCCATCTGGCGCATGATGTCAATGTCTATCTGGTGGTTCAGGAAACTGTCCACTTTGAGGATGTTGCCTTCCTTGATCACACCATCCGTCAAAATCTTTTCTTCCAGGAAATTCATAGGTATTTATATTGAGGTAATTGTTTGGGTTACATGTATTTCTTTGTTATCTCGGCATCATTGTAGTAATGCTGCAGGATCTGGTCGTAGGAGAAACCCTGGCTACCCATAACGGCAGCACCAATCTGGCAAAGACCCACACCGTGCCCCCATCCTGCTCCGTGAAGGATGAAGCGCTGAGGCGTACCCTCGGTGTCGGGATCGAGTGCCTCGGTGGTAAAGGCAGAGGAATAGAGGTGCGAGGTGCTCAGTGCACGACGAATCTCCAGTTCCTTGCCGATGGTGATACTATGGTCACGACCTACGATCTTCAGACGGACGAGATGGCCACTCTTGCCACGCTCCACCTCTTCGAGAGCGAGGATGGGACCCAGGTCCTGCCCAAGACGCTTGGTGATGATGTCGTGCAGTTCGTGCTGCGTATACGACTGCTCCCAACGGTAGAAATTGCGCGTCTCCTGATCATAGTCGTTGAGCACGGTAGACAGGATATGAGCATCAGAGGTATTGCAGTACGGGTCCTTTACCGAACGGAGATAGGGCTTGGGCTCGTTCTCCCAGCAGTTCTCAAAATCGTTGGTCATGCCACCGCAGCACTTGCCGAAACGGGTGTCGCAGACATCGCCATCGTAGGTAAGGATCTCACCACGAGTAGCCTCAATCGCCTCGCGTACCTGGGGCGACCAGGCACGGGTGATACCCTGATAACGCTGACAATGATCATCGGCGCAGACGTCAAAGATGGTGTGCTCCTCCTGGTCATGCCAACGCAGTATCTCGGTGTCAGTCTTCTTGAACTGGAAGAAACTGTGGGCAGCACCAGACTGACGCTTCTTCATCTGTGCCAGAAGCCAACTGCGGCTGATCACGGCCGAGGCTTTCAGGTATTCCAGCGAACAACTGGCCTTCATCTCACTGCTGATGACGCTGGTCAGATAGTCCTCGGTAGGAAGGATGTTGATGGCTACGATCTTACCCTCGTCAACCACCAGGCGCAGCTTGCCCTGGAAGGTCTGTTTCTCCTCACGTTCCCAGTGGAAGTCCTTGCCGATGATGACGCGGTGAAGGGTGAAGGTGCTGTCGGGATTGACGGGCACCATGGTAAACTCGCGGTACAGGGCATCGTGCCAACGCAACGAACCATCCTCGAGGGTCACCTCCTGATCACCACTGACGATGGCACCCTTGGCACGATACTCGCCATTGAGGGTCAGCGTAAGGTGCTCGGTGGAGATGATGCCTACACTCACCTCGGGCTCCATGCCAAGCTCGTCAGGGAGAAGGTCTGCGGGTACTGAGTTCACGGGGGTGTCAGTATCCTTGTCATCCCCTTTCCCGATGCTCTTTCCGGACAGACTGTCAAGGACGGGCTGCAAGTCATCATAAGTCATGGTGACCTCACGCAGGATGCTGCCAGCCCGTTCCGGGGTGAGGCGCAGGAAGTCAGTCTCGCGGGGCGTGATGAGCAATCCACCCATGTCCAGGGCTCCGGGACTGATGAGCAACTGTTCCCCACCTTCTTTATAATAACAGTCGGGGCGATGCTTGCTACGTGGGAAGACCAGCGTGATGAGTTCGTCCTCCAGTCCACCAGTACCACTCTGACGCCAGCAGATGATATTCATGCGTGGCTCCCATTCCTCCTCAGGGCAGGGCAGTGCCTCGTAAAGACGCTGGCAGATAGGACTGTCAGGACCCAGAACTACGGTACGAATGACGAAGACGGGGCATGCCCACGATTTGAGCAGATAGAGTCCGCTACGCTTGTTGCCACCCGTCAGTTCCTCCTGCTCAGCCTCTTGCGAACCCGGCAGAGGCCAGATCTTCTCCATACGACCCTCGTACTCCTTCCAGTCACGCTCAATAGGCAGAATGCCACGCTTGCCTGCCTGCAGATGGCAGTGATCGGGACAACTGGCACCACACTGTGGACCGTTGTAGAAGATGACATGCGAGGGAATGTCCCATGCCATACGGCGCATCATACCAAAATGCTTGAAGATGCTCTGGGGCTGATGACGACGTGTAGGGATGGTGAAGTGCTGAGGCAGGATGGGGAAGGGGTTGACCAGAAGCTGGTAGTGCTTCTCGGTGGCCAGAACATGCTGCTGGGCAGGACGGTTGTGATCACAGAGGAAGCAGGGACGCTCCTTGATGGTCTGCTGGTCTATCTTGGCTCCGGTGGAGACGATACGTGCAGGATTCCATTGTACCTGCATCTTGGTCTCGCCATCCGTCAGTTCGCGTACCTGAACCTTCTCCAGGTCAGCGTAGCGCTGAGCCGCTTCCTCCCACTGCTCCAGTTCCCTGGCATGGAAAGCCTCAGCCTCCTCGGCCGTGACACGGTGTTGCCAACGTTCGTTCAACTGCTGGCGTGCACGAACCTCGATGGTTCGGAGACTATCCTTGTACAGGTTGTTACGATTGACAGCCTCGATGCTGAGTGCAGCATCGCTGTTGCCCTCCCAGCGGCGACAGAGGTACAGTTCGTCATAGATACGACCGATGCGGTAACGACGACTGAGCATCAACCCCAGGGCATAGTCCTCGCCATAACTGGTATTGGGGATCTGTATCTTTCTGAGAATGGGAGTATAAAAGGCACGTGGAGCACCCAGACCATTGATGCGAAGAGCATTGTTACGACCGTTGGAGGCCGTCCATTCACGATGGTCGATGATGCCTGGAGGTAGTGTCTCCAGCTGGAAGTTCGTCATGCGATAACTGCCAATGACCATGGCGGCATTCTCCTCATGGAACTTGTCTACGATCTGCTGCAGTGTGCTGGGCGATGAATAGAGGTCATCAGAGTCGAGTTGCACGGCGAAACGTCCACAGCGAGGATCATGGATGGCGCGATTCCAGCAACCGCCGATACCCAGATCGTCACGTTCGGGGATGATATGTATCACTCGTTCATCCTCCCCTGCCAGACGCTGCATCACCTCGGTCGTGCCATCTGTGCTGCCATTGTCGATGACGATGACATTGAAAGGGAAGGAGGTCTGCTGCTCCAGAGCGCTGCGAACAGCATCCTCGATGGTACGGGCACGATTGCGGACCGGGATAATGACACTGGCCTCAAAACCGGAGGTTACGCCGTCATTCTCCCCAAACTGCACCTCGTCAAACTCGGTGGGGTGGAGGTAAGCATTGATGTCATGCAAGTGGCGCGTAGCAGCACGCTCCATCTCAATCTGACGGGCACGGTTGCGTGGGTCCACGTAGTCAAACTGCTTCTCCCCGCTCTTGCGCACATCCGTCTCCACCTCCGTGTACAGGTATTCGTTGATATGGAGGGGCAACTGCAGTCGACTCATATAGAGACGAAGATCGTACAGTCCTGCATGCTGGTAGATGTGCTGGGACTGATTCTGGGCGTATGCCTTCAGACTATCGGTGCGCATGATGAGCACGCTACCCATGGAAAAATCGTCGCGTATGCTGCCCAGCTGGTAATCGATGAGGGGGAAGCGCTGACGCTGACCATCAGGTGTCAACTGGTAATGGTCGGCATAGGAGAGGCTTGCCCCACTGTCCTCAAGGACGGTGAGCCAACGCTCCAGGGCATGGTAACCCAGTTCCAGCGTCCAGGTCTTGGTGTACAGCATGACGAAAGGCGCCTTTGCCTGCTCGGCCATACTCAGAATGGTACGCGTATTGAAGGGGGAAGTCTCTAAACGATGTATCTCGCCAACGAGTGGATCATCCTGCAGATGTTGGAGGGTTCCGGCAATCTGCTCATCACTCTCAAAGGGTAAAAAACAGTCTATTCTGTGATGCATAGTAGATGTTCGTAGTAGAATTTCCGCAAATTTAACGATTTTTTTGTAAAAAGAATGCGCTTTTGTGAAAAAAACTTGTAATTTTGTGACGCTAACCTAAAAAATAGAAAGAGTCATGAAAAACTTCTTGGCAGTGGACCTGGGTGCTACCAGTGGTCGCACCGTGCTTGCCACATACGATGGCGAGCGTGTCACTATGCAGTTGTGGACACGTTTCGAGAACCCGCAAATACCCATGACGGGACACATCTTCTGGGACATCTCCCATCTCTATAATGAAATCCTTAAGGCACTGAAAAAGGTTGCCGATGAAGGCGTTGCACTGGACAGTATCGGCATTGATACCTGGGGATGCGATTTTGCCTTCTTTGGCAAGCACGGACAACTGTTGGGTCAGCCCTTCTGCTACCGTGATCCCTATACCGATGGGGCTGTGAAGAAATTCTGCCGAATGCACATGAATGCTGATGCCCTCTATGAGAAGACCGGTATCCAGTTCATGCCTTTCAACAGTCTTTTCCAGTTGGATACTTTACGCCGTGAGCGCATCAGTGCCCTGGGTGCATCAGATAAGGTGATGTTCATCCCCGATGCCTTGACGTACCTGCTGACAGGCAAAATCATTTGTGAATATACCGTGGCCAGCACCAGTCAGCTGCTGGATGCCAGAACAGGTCAGTTGGATGAACGCCTGCTGCGCTTCGTCGGACTTACGCCCAAACACTTCGGACCTATGACACAGCCAGGAACGGTGGTTGGTACACTCACCGAACAGGTACAGCGTCACGTAGGTCTCGGTGCCATCCCTGTGGTGGCTGTAGCCGGTCATGATACGGCATCGGCCGTGGTGAGTGTTCCTGCCAAGAATGCCAACTTTGCTTACCTGAGTTGCGGAACATGGTCGCTGCTGGGTGTGGAATCGCCCGAACCTATCATCAATAAGCAGAGTCGCGAGCAGAACTTTACCAATGAAGGTGGATTGGACGGTACAATCCGTTTCCTGAAGAATGTCAACGGCATGTGGCTTCTGGAGTGCTGCAAGAAGGAGTGGAAGGATGTCCCTGAGGATCCCAGTGAACTGAACGCCTTATGCGAGAAGAGCAAGTACGACGGTCTCATCAATCCTGATGCAGAGGACTTTGCTCATCCACAGTCCATGACGCAGGCTATTGTGGACTATTGTCGCAATGCCGGTCAGCCCGAACCCAAGACGCCTGCTGACTTCATACGGTGCATCTTCCGCAGTCTGGCTGTACGCTACAATGAGGTTATTGAACAGTTGCGCCAGATGAGTAAGGTTCAGATAGACTGTATCCACGCCATTGGTGGTGCCAGTCTCAACAAGCATCTCATGCAGATGACGGCTGATGCCACAGGTCTGCCTGTCATTGCAGGTCCTACAGAGGGTACGGCACTGGGTAACGCCCTGGTGCAGTTGCGTGCCTCAGGTGATGTCCAGACCCTGACAGAGATGCGAGCAGTCAGTGCCCTTAGTGTAGAAACCAAAACATACAAGCCAACACAAACGAAAACCAAAACGAAAACCAAAAAATAATGGTGCTTTGCGTTTTAGTCGTAAAGCCCTCTTTTAACAGAAAACCCCAATGAAAACAGAATTGATCAGTCAGGCATACGCCGTAGCCAAGGAGCGCTATGCTGAGATAGGAATAGATACCGAGAAGGTACTGACCCAGTTACAGGATTTCCATCTGAGTCTGCATTGCTGGCAGGCCGATGATGTACACGGTTTTGAGGTACAGGCCGGTGCCATGAGTGGTGGAATCCAGTCTACGGGTGATTTCCCCGGTGCTGCTCGTAATATCGATGAACTGCGTCAGGATATCCTTGAGGCCAAGAGTCTGATTCCCGGAAGTCATCGTCTGAACCTGCATGAGATCTACGGTGATTTCAAGGGTAAGGTTGTTGACCGTGATGAGGTAACCGTGGAATACTTCCAGTCCTGGATAGACTGGGCCAAGGAGCATAACACCCTGCTGGACTTTAATTCGTCGTCCTTCTCGCATCCCAAGAGTGGCAGCCTTTCCCTGGCTAATCCTGATAAAGGCATTCGTGACTTCTGGATTGAACATACCAAGCGTTGCCGTGACATTGCCAATGCCATGGGTGAGGCACAGGGCGACCCTTGTATCATGAACCTCTGGGTACATGATGGATGCAAGGATGTCAGTGTCAACCATGCCCTCTATCGCAACACCCTGAAGCAGTCTCTCGACGAGATCTTCGCCAAACCTCAGCCCATGATGAAGGACTGTATCGAGGGTAAGGTGTTCGGTATTGGTCTGGAGAGTTTTACCGTGGGAAGCCACGATTTCTATACCGCCTACGCTGCCAAGTATGATAAGATTCTGACCATTGACACAGGGCATTATCATCCCACAGAGAGTCCTGCTGACAAGGTCAGTGCCGTGCTGCCTTTCGTCAAGGAACTGATGCTGCATGTCAGTCGTCCCGTGCGTTGGGACAGCGATCATGTGACCATCATGGACGATCCCACTCAGGAACTCTTCTCTGAGATCGTCCGTGCAGGAGCCCTCGACCGTGTACACTATGGTCTGGACTTCTTCGATGGCAGCATCAACCGTATTGGTGCATACGTCATTGGCAGTCGTTCGGCACAGAAGTGCATGCTACGTGCCTTGCTCGAGCCTCAGCAGACCATCTCCCAGTACGAATTGGCTGGCGAGGGTTACAAGGTACTGGCGCTCATGGAGGAGCAGAAGGCTATGCCTTGGCAGGCTGTCTATGATGAGTTCTGCCTGCGCAACAATGTACCTGTAGGTCAGGCTTTCATTGCTGAGATTGACAAATATGTAGCTGATGTAACCTCAAAACGATAAAATGGCAAAAAGTTCCCTAAAGAGCACCCTTGCGGTGTCTCTAAACAACTATCTGGATGCCGGTGCTATTGTGGCAGGTGGCAGTGGTATCACCTTGTGGCAGAATTACCTGGGTCTTAGCGAGATGCACCTGGGCTGGCTCAATGCCCTCAGTGCCAATGCCCTGGGTGCAGCCATTGGTGCTATTGTGGGTGGTGTGCTGGCTGATAAGTTCGGACGTAAGTTCATCTTTACCTACAATCTGCTTATCTACATGCTGGGTGTGTTGCTCGTGATGTGCTCCGTCAATTTCCCCATGCTTCTGGCAGGTTTCCTCGTGACGGGTATCTCTGTGGGTATCGGTGTTCCCGCCTCATGGACCTATATCTCCGAGAGTTCGGAGGTCAGCAATCGTGGTCGTAATATCTGTATCTCGCAGATGTCCTGGGGCTTTGGTCCTATGATTATTCTGCTTATGGGTATGCTCTTTGCCCCAGGTGGCTACCTGTATGGTATTGTGGAATCATTGGCACACAGCGTAATAGGAGCAGATGCGGCTCAGCAGGCTGTTGAGGTCTTCAGTTCGCGCTTTGTGTTCTTCACCCTCTTTGTTGTGGCTCTCATTGCCTGGACATTGCAGCGTCAGTTGGATGAAAGTGCTGAATTTGAGGCTAGCAAGGAAGAGGCTAAGGCCAAGGGTGAAAAGACCGGACTCATCCAGTCCTTTGCCGTTCTCTTTTCTAATAAGGTGGCAGTTCGCAGTGCCCTGTTCCTGGCTTCTATCTACCTCACCTGGAACCTCGTGGCCAGTGTCATGGGTTTCTTCTCGCCCCATATCTGCGAGACAGCAGGTGGTGTGAGCAATGAGTACAGCAACTGGATGAACTGCATTCAGTGGGCAACCGTGGTGGTGATCACCTTTGGCGTGTCCCATTTCATTGACCGTGTCAACCACAAACCCCTTTACATCTTTGGTCTTTTGGCTGCCCTTTGCACATGGGTGCTGGTAGTAACCATTGGTGTCAACGACCTGCCCACCCTTTGGGCCTTCGTTATCCTTTGGGGTGTCAATGGTGGTGTGTCCGTGCAGATCTTCTATGCCCTGTGGGGTAGCGAACTCTTCCCTGCCAAGTTCCGTGCCGGAGCTCAGGGCCTGATGTTCTTCGTTGTCCGTGGTCTTTCTGCTGTCTGGGGTCTCGTCTTTACCTATATCTATGGTGACAATGGCGAAGGCTTCACCTTGGCTGCCTATTGTATGATAGCCCTTTTGGTCATCTCCCTCCTGGTGGGTGTCATTGGTTGTCCTAACACTCGTGGCAAGTCCCTGGAACAGATCACCAAGGAACGATACGGTGACAATGTGTAATTTCAAAAACAGAACAATGAGTATACTTAATAATCGCCCAGGTTTGGAGGCGGTAATCAATGATGTCGCTGAGGTTACGGGTTACCTTTGGCAGAAAGGATGGGCTGAGCGCAATGGCGGCAATATCACGGTGAATGTGACGGAGTTTGCTGATGCCTCATGGGCAACGATGCCCGCTATTGCTCCAGTGAAGCAGATTGGCATGGTGTTGCCTTACTTAAAAGGAAAATATTTTTACGCAAAGGGTACGGGTAAACGTATGCGTGATCTGGCAAAACAGCCTATGCAGAACGGTAGCATAATCCGCATCTGTGATGACTGTTCCAGCTATGAGATCATTGCCGACGAACCCGTGATGCCTACCAGCGAATTGCCCTCACACCTGGCTCTGCAGAACTACCTTCTGGAGACGGGAAGCCAGTACAAGGCAACGCTGCATACACACCCCATTGAACTCGTGGCCATGTCGCACATCCAGCGTTTCCTGAAGGGTGATGAGATGACTCGCGTACTGTGGTCGATGATTCCTGAGACCTTGGCCTTTGCACCTCTTGGCATAGGCATCGTACCTTATGGTCTGCCTGGTTCTGTGGAATTGGCTGAGGCTACCCTTGAGCAGATCAAGACGCATGATGTGGTGTTGTGGGAGAAGCATGGCACCGTAGCAGTGGGTCAAGATATCATGGATGCCTTTGATCAGACGGACGTGCTCTGCAAGGCTGCCAACATCTATATGTGTGCCCGCTCTATGGGCTCCGAACCTGACGGTATGACCGAGGAGGCTATGAAGGAGGTGCAGGATGTCTTCAAACTGCCTAAGCAGAGACCATGCTAAGAATGAATGATAAAATGATAAAATGACAGAATGAAACGTTTCGCCTTTAAGATGTTCCTGAAACCCGGTATGGAGAAGGAATACGAACGTCGCCACGCTCAGTTGTGGCCCGAACTGAAACAGCAAATCAAGGATGCCGGAGTGAGCAACTACAGCATCTACTGGGATAAAGATACCAATATCCTGTTTGGCTATCAGGAAGTGGCTGATGGTGCTGCAAATAGTCAGGATGTCAGTGCTGCTGACGAGATTACCTTGAAATGGTGGGACTACATGAAGGATTTGATGGAAACAAATCCTGACAATTCTCCTGTCACTGTACCCATACAGGAGGTGTTCCATCTGGACTGAAACATTGGTTCACATCATTTATTTAACATTTCGCCATGCACAATTCGCTTTGTGCATGGTGTTTTTTTGAAGAATAATGCTTATCTTTGCACGCAATAAACAAAAAGTAAGGTGAATGGAAGTCCTTTTAGGAAAGACATTAGATGAATTGCGTGAGGTTGCCCAACAAGTTGGTTTGCCCGCTTTCACAGCCAAACAAATGGCTCAATGGCTCTATGTTCACGGTGTGGAGGATATTGATGGCATGACCAACCTGCCCAAGAAGGGACGCGAGGCACTGAAGGCGCAATATGAGGTGGGACGAATGGCTCCGCTGGATGCCCAGCATAGCGTGGACGGTACGTCAAAGTACCTTTTCCCTGTGTCTTGTGGTGGGCATGTAGAGACGGTGTTCATTCCCGATGAGGATCGTGGCACAGTGTGTGTTTCGTGCCAGGTGGGCTGTAAGATGCATTGCGAGTTCTGCATGACGGGTCGTCAGGGTTTTCATGGACATCTGACGGCTGGTGATATCCTCAACCAACTCTATTCGCTGCCCGAGCGTGAACGCATCACCAATGTGGTATTTATGGGGCAGGGCGAACCCTTTGACAATCTGGATAATGTGCTTCGTGCAACGCAGTTGCTGCAGGCTGATTACGGGTGGGCATGGAGCCCTAAACGCATCACTGTGAGCACCGTAGGTCTGCAGAAAGGTATGGAACGTTTCCTGGACGAGAGTCAGTGCCATCTGGCCGTTTCCCTGCACAATCCTTTCCCAGAGGAACGTGCTGCCATGATTCCTGCTGAGAAAGCATGGTCGCTGAAAGAGTTCCTGCCCTTGCTTCAGAAGCGTGACTGGACGCATCAGCGACGCCTCTCCTTTGAATATACCGTCTTCGGAGGACTGAATGACACGCCTGCCCATGCTCGCGAACTGGCTCGCTTGCTCTGTAAGATGGAGTGCCGTGTCAACCTTATCCGTTGTCACGAGATACCCGACTCACGTTTCCGTCCCGCACCTGAACATACGATGGAATGGTTGCGCGACTATCTCACCAAGCATGGTGTGACAACAACCATCCGCGCCAGTCGTGGTCAGGATATCTTTGCCGCATGCGGACTGTTATCAACAGCTAAACAATCGTAAATCAAATAGATATGAGAAAGTTTCAGATGGTCATTGCAGGATTATGTTCCTGCTTGATGATACTTTTCACCTCCTGTACCAAGGAGGCTGTATTTCCCTCTGCCAGTGGTCGTTCATACGATGTGCTGGTGCTTATGGATTTTGGCATGTGCAATCGTCCCGTTGGACAGGCTTTGATAGACTCTGTCCTCCACATGCCCGTGCCAGGTATTCCTCAGGAGGAGTATTCGTTTGATGTGTCGCACTGGAATCCCGACAGTCTGGATAATATCCTCAAACTGACGCGTAACGTGGTGGCAGTGGATATCAACCCCCAGATGTACACCCATTCCAAACTGAAGTTCACGCGCAACAAGTATGCCATGGATCAGATATGGGTTACCCTGCAGTCGCCCAGCGAGGACTCTCTGCGTGCTTACTGTTTGAAATACAAGAAGTTCATTGTTGACTTCCTAGTCAAGACCGAGATGAACCGACAGATTGTGGATATGCGTCATTTGCATTCCGATATGGTGTCTCAGCTTTCAAAGGAACTCTTTGACTGCACAATCCTGGCTCCCGAGGAGATCAACAAGTCCAAGAAGGGCGAGAAGTTCTTCTGGACCTCTGGTGATATGGGTGCCGGACTGGTCAACCTCTGCATGTACAGCTATCCTTACACGGGTCCAGAGAGCTTTAATAAGTTCACCATTCTGCACAAGCGCGACTCTGTGATGCACTTCAATATCCCTGGCGAGGAACCCGGTATGTTCATGAAGACCGATACCCTTTACACCGACTGTCGTCCTACGGTTGTTCATGGCGATTATGCCTATGAGGTGCGAGGCCTCTGGTATATGGAGAATGATTATATGGGTGGTCCTTTTGTCAGTCTGGCACGTGTGGATACTACCCGCAACGAAGTCATTGTGGCAGAAGGCTTTGTCTATTCTCCCGGTGGTATGAAGCGTCGCCTTATCCGTCGTTTGGAGGCCAGCCTTTACACCGTGATGCTCCCCAGCGAACAAGGTACAAAGAAGGAAGAGTTTGAAACCGAAGTAGAAGAAGAGACCCAAGATGAGAAATAATATGGTGTGCCCCATTTTAATTGGGGCATATAATCATTGTTGGGTAAAAAAATAAATATAATGGAAAGAATAAGAATCGGCATTACGCCAGGAGATATTAATGGAGTAGGGTATGAGGTGATTCTCAAGACTTTCTCAGACCCCATCATGTTGGAACTGTGTACCCCAATCATTTACGGCAATCCCAAGGCGATGACCTACCATCGCAATGTGTGTGAGCTCGCCACCAATTATACCGTGGTACAGCGTGCCGAGGATGCCAAGGACGACCGTGTAAACCTTTTGGTTGTCAGTGAGGTAGAGAATAAGATTGAGTTCGGAAAGAGCATGCCTGAAGCAGGTCAGGAGGCCTTGAAGAGTCTTGAGGCTGCTGTTGAGGACTGGCGTAACGGTAAGATAGATGTCATCGTTACCGCCCCCATCAACAAGCATAGTATCCAGAGCGATAAGTTCCATTTCCCAGGTCATACGGAGTATATTCAGGAACGACTGGGTGAGGGTAGTGAGGCCCTGATGATACTGATGAATGAACGTGTTCGTGTTGCCCTTGTTACTACCCATCTGCCTATCAGTGAGATAGCTGGTGGTATCACGGGCGATGCCATTCTCAGAAAGCTGCGCATCCTCAATCGGTCTCTGCAGCGTGACTTCCTGATCACCCATCCACGCATCGCTGTACTGGCTCTCAATCCCCATGCTGGTGATGACGGTTTGCTGGGTTCGGAGGAGAATGATATCATCAAGCCTGCTATGGAGTTGGCCGAGGAGGAGAAGATTCATACCTTTGGTCCCTTTGCTGCTGATGGATTCTTCGGCAGTCGTGCCTACGAGCACTATGATGCTGTTTTGGCGATGTATCACGACCAGGGTTTGGCACCCTTCAAGGTGCTGGCCATGGATGATGGTGTAAACTATACAGCAGGTCTTCCCGTGGTACGTACCAGTCCTGATCATGGCACAGCATACGACATTGCTGGCAAGGGCGTTGCTGACGAGAATTCGTTCCGTCAGGCCCTCTATAGTGCCATTGATATCTGGCGTAATCGTCAGCAGTACGATGAGGCTCGCGTGAACCCTCTGCCCAAATTGTATGTCGATCGTCGTGAGGATGAGCGCCGTGAACGCTCTCATTCCCGTCCTGAATAGCCCCTCGTGACGAATGGAGTTGGGACAAGACCTTTTGAACAGGATCTTTGCTGTTGCTCTGGCCAAGGGCGGTGATTACGCAGAGGTGTACGCAGAGCAGACAGAGAGCGAGAGTCTGCAGCTAATGGATGGACAGGTCAGCCAGGCCACTCTCTCGTTGCTGAGTGGTGTTGGTGTACGCGTCCTGTGTGGCGAGAAGACGGGTTACAGCTATGTCATGAGCCGTGAGCCCGAGGAACTCCTACGTGCAGCTTCCAGTGCTGCTGCCATTGCGGAATCTTCATCAGCTTCTCATCCCCTCAGTTTCTCCGCCTCTCAACCCCTCAGCCTCTCATCATCTCACAACCTTTACCCCATCCTTATTCCATGGGCCGATTACGCCGTTACTCAGCGTGCTGAATATCTGAAGCGTCTGGAGACTGCCGTTCTGGCCTTAGATGAAAGGGTCGTCAAGGTACGTGCTTCGCTGACGGTGGAGAATTCCGCCATTCAGATAGCCAACACTTTGGGCGTGAATGCCAGAGATGTACGTCCACTCGTCTCACTTCGTCTTTCAGTAGTGTTACAGGCCAATGGCAAGACGGAGTCGGGTTTCGCTTCACGTCAGATGAGGCAGGGCGTTGAATTCCTCGATGATCAGCTGATTGAGACACTTTCCCGTGAGGCAGTCTCACAGGCCACTCATCTTTTTGAAGCCTCCCGGATTGAAGGTGGCGAGATGCCCGTTGTCATGGCTGCTGGTGCCAGTGGTATTCTGTTGCATGAGGCCATAGGCCATGCCTTTGAGGCGGACTTCATCCGTCAGAATACCAGTATCTTCTCTGACCGTCTTGGTCAGCAGATTTGTAATCCCCGTGTCACAATCGTTGATGATGGTACGCTTGTGGGTGATGCCGGAGCGCAGCATTTTGACGATGAGGGTTCGCCTTCTCAGTGCACCACCTTGGTTCGCGAGGGTCGCCTTGTTAGCTACCTCCACGACCGTCTCTCTGCTCGTCATTTTGGCGTTTCTCCCACAGGTAATGGTCGCCGCCAGAGTTTCCGTCATGCACCGGTCCCTCGTATGCGCAGTACCTATATGTTACCCGGTCAGGCCAGCGAGGAGGATGTGATTCGCAGCGTGAAGCGCGGCATCTATGCGCAGTCCTTCACCAATGGTCAGGTACAGATTGGTGCAGGAGACTTTACCTTCTATATGAAGACGGGTTTTCTGATTGAGGATGGTCGTCTTACTACTCCCTTACGTGACCTGAATATTATCGGCAATGGTCCTCAGGCCTTGGCCGACATCTCTATGGTTGCCGACAATCTGGTTATGGATCATACGGCAGCCCTCTGTGGCAAGGCTGGGCAGCAGGTTCCCGTCTCTCAGGGCCTCCCAACTATACTCGTCAATAAACTTGTTGTAGGCTAACCCCTCACCTCTCACCTCTTAACCTCTTAACATCTTAACCTCTTAACCTCTTAACATCTTAACCCTCACCATTATGGATTGTGCTTTAATCATGCAGATGCTCAACGACGAAGGATGCCGAGATGCTTCCGTCGTATGGTTGAATAATATTGGTGAGGAGGTGACACTCATTGGTGGAGAGATAGACAAGCTGCAGAGAAGTGACACACAGGCCGCTGCGCTAAATATCTTCATAGACGGGCGTCAGGGTTTTTTCTATACGAATGAACTAGATACAGATTCTCTCAGGGCCTTTGTGCGTCGTGCTGTGGAGACAACCAGGTTGTTGGTTCCTGATGAGGCTCGACAATTGGCTGATCCTGCCAGATACTATAAGGGGGATGGGGCAGACTTGCATGTCTATGATGCCGCTCTACCGGAACTGTCTGTGTCAGAAAAGATTACTCTGGCACGCGAGAGTCATCAGGAGATATTGGATGTCCATCATCCTTCGCTTATCAGTGCCGAGACACGATATAGCGACAATATCCATCGGGCCAAATATCTGATCAGTAACGGTTTCTATGGCGAGGAGCAAAGTACCAGGTGTACGTTGAGCGACATTGTCAGTGTTCGTGGTGAGGGTGATGCACGTCCTATGGACGGTTGGGGGCAGACACGCCTGTTTTTCCGGGATATGCCTCGTGAGTGCTTAGGCAACATTGCCTTGGAACGAACACTCAGAAAGATTGGCCAGCGTCCCACAGTTGCCGGTCATTACACCATGGTGGTAGAGAGTCCTGTGGCCGACCATCT
>DCIS01000119.1:16980-21574 GCA_002317475.1 Prevotellaceae bacterium UBA1720
GCATGGACGAAGCCATTGGCAGTCCGTTGTTTCATTTAGTGGATGATCCTCATGCCCTTGGTGCTCGTGGAGCATCGTATTTCGACTATGATGGCGTTGCTACCCAGCGTAGGGTGCTGTTTGATCATGGCGTCTTGCGCACTTGGTTTATTGATACTGCTGCCAGTCATCGCCTCAAGATGCCTCCCACTACCACAGGCATCCATCATTGCTATCTGGAACCTGGTGACGCCACCCTCTCAGATCTGCTTCGCAACCAGCAGCGTTGCATCCTTGTTACCGATTTCAATGGTGGTAATTGTAACCCTACCACAGGCGATTTCTCATACGGCATCGAGGGTTTCCTGTACGAAAATGGCATCCTCGTCCAACCTGTCAGTGGTATGAATATCACCGGCAATATCCTCTCCCTTTGGCGCAACCTCTCCGCTGTAGCCAACGATGCCGATCCCTACGAGCGCATGCTCATCCCTTCCCTCGTCTTTGATGATGTTGCCTTCAGTGGCATTTAGTACTTAGGAAATCCCAGAACTGCATACGATCTCCTAGGAAAAACCTAGGCCAACCTAGGATCTCCTAGGATTACCTAGAAAATCCTAGGACCTTCCTTTTCTTATTATTTAATGGTTTCAGCCAATGTCTTTAAGAGTTCGGGGACATTGATGGGCTTGGCCAGGTGGGCATTCATGCCGGCATTTATGGCCTCTCGCTTATCTTCCTCGAAGGCATTGGCAGTCATGGCAATGATGGGGATATTTGCCTTCTTGGGATTGCGGAAGCGTCGGATGCTACGTGTGGCCTCATACCCGTTCATGTGAGGCATCTGGATGTCCATGAGGATGGCAGTGTAGAAGCTACCTGTGGGTTTTTGCATCATTTCCACGCAGTTCAGACCATCGGTGGCACGGTCCACGATGAAACCTACCTCCGAGAGTATCTCTATGGCAATCTCGGCATTCAGGTCGTTGTCCTCAGCCAGGAGGATGCGTTTGCCCTCGAATATCTGTGGTTCAATCTGTGTGGCGCTATGGTCTGCGTTAGCAGGTTTTTCGGCAAGGCGATGGGGTAGGGTCACAATGAATGTCGTACCGACGCCTTGCTGACTCTCTACCTCAATGGTACCCTTTAGCAGTTCCACCAGTCGTTTCACGATGGACATACCCAATCCTGTGCCTTCCACCTTTGCTTCGGTGCTGTTGCTCTCGCGTGCGAATTCATCGAACAGGTGAGGCAGGAATCCAGGCGACATGCCTATTCCCGTGTCAGATATTTTGGTTTGTATCAGCACGTATTCTGGATCCTCAGAGGGTAGTTCCTTTACATCCATGGTCACCTTGCCGCCGGCAGGAGTGTACTTGCAGGCGTTGGAGAGGATGTTGAAGAATATCTCATTCAACTTCGTTATGTCGCAGTACATGTAGTCGTGTGTTGCCTCCATGGTGCGAGTGAAGGTGATACCCTTTCGGTTCATCATGGTGGACATAACCGAGTACAGTGAATCGCTAACTTGCTCGCAATGGCACACCGTCTCGTTCATCTGTACCAACCCCTTCTCGATACGTGCCATCTCCAGCACATTGTTGATGATGGACAGCAGTACTGAGGTCGAGTTCTCTATCTTCTCCAGGTAGTCTTTGCGCTTGTCGGCTTCCTCCTGATGCTTCTTCAGCAGTTCCGTAAAACCTATGATGGCATTCATGGGGGTACGGATGTCATGACTCATATTGAAGAGGAAGGATGTCTTGGCATGATTGGCGCTTTCAGCTTCTTTTCTTGTCCTCTCAAGGTGTGCGTTCAGTTCCTTGATCTCCTCCAGTTGCTTTAGTAGATCCTTTTGCTGCTTCATCAGTACGGGGTCAATCTCTCCGATGGTGATGAAGGCACTGACCAGATGTCCTTCTTCGTCTCGTTCACCCGGTTTCCATCCTATTTGCACCCATTCGCGGTCTTTTATCAGACTGCGGTAATGCAGTGAGGGTATCTTGGCCTTGTCGCCCAGACGTGTCTCTACCGTATCCAGGTTCAGGTAGTCTATCACGCTCCTGACATAGTCGGGGTGTGCAAAGGCATGTGCAAAGGCGTTGACAGCCTCGTTGTAACTGTCAGATAGTGATTGGGACAGCTTTTCCAACTCCTGAGGGACCTTGATGATGGTAAACTTCCTGTTCTTTACATCTACCAGAAACAGGGAGGTGTATGATGATGCCAAGCCGCTCAGCAGTGCGGCTTCAGAAGGTGAAATTTCTATGGTATTACCAGTCATGGGTAAAGTTAATTCTATTGTGGGTTTGTTTTTGATTTGCAAAATTAAGGATATTTTTCCAAATAAACAAATTGCACTTCATAAATTCCACTTATTAGTGTCTAAATCTACGTACATCATACGTACAAACACCGTACATCCTTCGTAAAACATCGTACGGTTACGTACGCTCTACGTATTCTGCACGTATTCTGTACGTGTAAAACCATTTTCTCTGTTCTCGTCTTCGGAATACCTTCAGAAAGTCTTCGTAATGCCTTCGTAATGCCTTCGTAATGCCTTCGGAACATGTGCTATCTTTTTTTCTGGCAGAAAAATGACAAATGTGTAAATTAAAATTTGTTTTTTTCCATTTTTTTTTTTTTTTTTGCAAAAAATTTGTAATTTTGCATTTTATATAAACCCAAAACAGATACTATTTTTGCCAACTAAACTCATAATCATATTGACCATCTTGCTTTTCTCCACTGCTGAAAGCAGTAAGGCGCAGCTTTATGCCGAAAGAGATTCGGCAGGCAATGTGGTATATTGGGCAGAGGTGGAGAAAATAGATTCTGATACTAAAAATCTACAAGAAAGCAAGCCCGCTGTTGCTCTGAAATCAAACTTATTGTTAGATGCAGCCTCCTTGGTCAACCTCAGTTTGGAGTTTCCATTAGGCAATCGTTTTAGTCTGGCTGCCGAGGGGTATTTCCCATGGTGGAAACTGAAGCAGCATGATATTACCATACAGTTGATGGCCGCAACGCTCGAGACGCGTTGCTGGATGGGAAACCGTAAGAAGTGGGGTCGTCTCACCGGTTTCTTTACGGGCCTCTATGCAGGTGCGGGATATTACGATTTCCAGTTGGGAGGTGATGGCGCTCAGGGCGAGATGTTCATCATGGGTGGTCTCAGCGTCGGTTTTGCTCATCGCATCTCCCGTCATTTCCATCTAGAATACACGCTTGGTGTAGGTTACCTGCAGACGGACTATCGCGAATATTACCCTGCCAAGGGCACTGAGCATGGTGACGTCAAGGCACGAAAATACCCATGGGAGACCAAGCGTTTCTCAGGTATCCTACCCACGAAGGCAGCCGTCTCGCTGGTATGGACCCTTGGAAATCATAAAAAGGGAAGGAGGGGCTATGAATAAGTACGTCAGCCTACTCCTTATGTTCCTCGCACTCATGTTCTCCACGGCATGTGAGCGCGATCACCTCTACTATGCCACCACCGAGATGGCCGAGGTGAACGTGGACATTGCCTGGGACTCGATAGGCCTTCATCCCAATGGTGCCACAGTCTATGCCTACAGGGAGGATGGCAGCCTCTACAAGCGCTTCGATCCTTTCTCTGACCCCTATCACGGAAAGATCCAGTTGCCCCTGGGCCGCTACAAACTGGTGGTGATGAATGACACTCCCGAGGAGTTGTCCGAGACGATGATCTTCAGTGGAGAAGGTCATGAAAGCACCTTCTTTGTTTCGGGTGTTAAGGATGAGACAAAGACCACCAAACTACATGCGCAGACCCGTACGGAGGATGACTATTGCATCATGTCACCCGACACCCTGGCTGTGGGTTGGTGTACCGACCTCGAGGTTACTGACGAGATGCTGCAGTACTGCTATGATCGTCCCACCAACGGAGGTCTTTTTTCATACGCGCACGATATAAAGATTGCGCCCGAGCGTGTAACGTCGACGATGGAGATAAAGGTTCATGTGAAGGGTCTGAAGTATGCCAAGGGTACCACCATGTCCTTCCTGCGTGGCTCCAGCTCAGGCTATTACATGGCCAAGGGTGTCTATTCCGACCAGCCCATCTCGTATGGTTTCGTCCTGAACAATCGCACCCTCGATGCTGGTTCCAGCACCGATGGTACCATCTCCGCCTCCTTCAATATCTTTGGTGTTCCAGAGTGGACAGAAAGCGACACAGGCAAATGCTATCTAGACATCAATTTCGTCATGGTCAATGGACAGGCCAACACGGTAACCCTTGATGTCACAGACAAAGTCAAGGTAAATCTGGAGACTCAATTACAGGTGAAATTAAACCTCGACCTGGATGTTAGCCTGCCGGAAGCTGTAGACCAAGGTGATGAAGGTGGAGGTTTCCAAACCGAGTTGAACGTATGGGAGGATGTGATACAAAACATCCAGATGTAAGGCATACCTAAGCTAACAATAGACTAACACTAAGCTAACAATAGACTAACAATAGGCAAACAACAAGAGAAAAACAAACGAATTATAAACTGAATATAAACAAACAAATCAAAAAATACACAATTATGAAGACAAAACTTTTTCTAGGTCTTGCAGCCGTTGCTCTTGCAACCGT
>DCIS01000077.1 GCA_002317475.1 Prevotellaceae bacterium UBA1720
AACGTGCTGGTGGAGGTCTTCACCGGTCAGACCTGCACCAACTGTCCTTCTGCCCATACAGCCCTGGCCAGTGCCATCACACAGACGCCAGAGGTTCATGTGGTGGAGATAGCCCATCATGCGGGTTTCGTGACGGATATCTTCAGCATGAAGGAGGACTGGACCCTTACCGGACTTTACAACAACAGCACCTATGCCCCTGCCGTGATGTTCAACCGTACCGCCTTTGGCGAGGCCAGTACCCCTGTAGGGGAATGTGGTTCGGCATCAACCGTCAGAGGTCAGTTGAAGCGTGCTGACGAGGAGCATCCATACGTATCAATCAACCTCAATAGCCAGTACGATGAGACTACACGTGAAGTGAAACTAACCTGTCAGTTCTATACGCATGAGCAGATGCCTGGTGATGATCTGCGCTACTCCATCTGGTTGGTTCAAGACAGTCTGGTAGCCAAGCAGAATGGTGCTTCAGCAGACTATGTGCACAATGCCGTTTCGCGTGGCACGCTGACGGGTAGTGCCTGGGGCGAGAAGGCCAGCTTCATCCCAGGGGAGACGCTGACGGTGGAGAAGACCTTCACCCTGCCCTCCATCATCCATTCTACCAGCTACGAGAAGGAAGATGGCAAGAATGCCATTCCCACCGTATTGAAGGATATGAAACTGGTGGTGTTCGTGCATCAGCAGAGTGGCAATGATGTGAATGCCTGCCGTGTGTTCAACTGTGCTGAGGTGGAGGTGTCCAAGGTTCCCGAGACACCTGTGCAGACCATGCGTCTCCTGAAACGTCAGACCTACTATGGCGATGCACAGGGCGTGGAGCAGGATACCACAGCCACACGCACCATCGACTACTGCTACGATGCCTCGAACAAGGTGCTTCGTAAGATCGAGACCTCCAAGGAGACGAAGATTGACCACTGGGGCCTGACACATTATTATATTAATGACTACGATGCTCAGGGCAATATGGTTCGTACTCACTCCCTGCAGTATGGCACCTTCGACTACGATGAGCTGGGGTGGTTTGCAGCCAAGGACACCATCACCTATGACTATGACGCCCAGAATCGTCTGATCCGGGAGACTCATCCCCTGAAATACTACACCTATGCCTATGACGAGGCAAACCGTCTCGTGGAACGTGCCACCTGGAATGTCAACTCCATCACCTACACAGCCAGCAATGACCTCGTTGAGAAATATGAAGGATTCAACGCTCAGGGTAATCCTACGCAGGTGAAGGCCACTAGCCCTACAGGCAAGGAGTGGAACGAATACACGGGTTACTACACCTACGATGCTGAGGGTCATCTCGTGGAGACCAAGCACTACACCAACGAAACCCCATCCGTGTTGAAGTTTGCGGAATACTGGGTCTATCAGGATGGCATACTCGCCGAACATCGTCTGCCCACTGTCTACGGTGACGGTGAGGAGGTGGAGAACGAGAAGGAGGTCTTCACCCCCGTGGATGGCAACAAGGACATGATAGAGCACTCCGTCTACCTGTACAACGAAGACGGCACATGGAGCAAGATGGCTGGTTCGCGCTGTATAGATGAATATGTCTATCTCGCACCTGGCTCTGCCCCCACCCTGACCGTAACGGCATCAGACAGCGAGCAACTGAACACAGTGGTGCTGGAGGTCAGCAATGCCACCACCAATCAGGTGATGTTCTATCGTAGTGGTTTGGCTATAGCCACCACCCCTTACAATGGCAAGGCTACTGCAGAGGATAGCGAGGTGAAGAACGGCACCTACGAGTACATGGCCATGGATGGAGCACGCATTACCAACCTTGTCACCTATACCCACCACACCAATCTGCCTGCCGTAAGCAATGTGCATTACATCTCCTCTCGTCAGGACGAGACAGGCAGTACCTTTGTCACCATTGGGTGGGACAACAGTATGTCCGACAGTCGTTTGGGCTTTATCTGCAACAGCGTCTTCTTCGAGAATATGCGTAGCGAGGAGGTAAGTACCGATGACCCCTCTGTCAACAGTCTTGAGGTTGAATTCGGCATGGAGACAAAGAAGGAACTGTATGTCCAGACGCGTTACAGGCTGGGGCGTGCCAATACAGCCTCTGTCCTCATTGACCTCAACAATCTGTCTGATGCTGTCAAGGGCCTTGACACACGCTCCGCTTCCCCCCTCTACGATCTTCAGGGTCGCAAGGTCAATCAGCCTTCAAAGGGCATCTATATCGGTCATAACAAGAAGTTATATTTACCATAAAATTATCATGAAGCATTTTTACACGGTTTGCCTGGCCCTTTTCTCTGTGGTCAGCGTTTGGGCTGCTAAAGCCAACAAGCAAGTGAGCATTGTGGTAGGTACAGAAACACGCAGCTACTGGCTGTATGTACCTTCCAACGCAAAGTCAACAGGTGCACCATTGGTGTTCAGTCTGCACGGTACAGGTGGCCATTGTACGGACAAGTCACCCTTCGACACAGGCGTAGCCGACAAGCAGGGTTGTATCGTGGTTTACCCTCAGGGCGAAGAGTTCTATTTCCCCTTCTTTGGCATGAACGCACCAGGTTGGCACAGCACGGGTGTATGGACCAAGGATATCGATTTCTTCCTGGCTATCATTGAGGATGTGAACAAGACCTACAAGGTCGACCGTCAGCGCATCTATTGCTGTGGTTTCTCCAATGGTGGTATGATGACCTACACCGTGGCTAACGTAGCCAGCGATGTCTTCGCTGCCTTTGCCAGCATCAGCGGATTCCCTCTCAACGAGTTTCATCTGCATCACACCAGCGCACGTCCCTACCCCTTCCTGCACATCCATGGCAAGGACGACAATCTTGTATCCTATTCAGCCTTCCCCAGAATTGTAGATAACACAGTGGCACGTAATGGATGCAATCCTGTTCCAGAGGTAAAGACCGTCAGCGGAAAGTACACCAAGAGTGTTTATGCAGCTACAGATGGTTCCTTCCCTTATATCAGTTATGAGATGGTGGGCATGGGCCACTCTCCCAGCACAGGCAATACCGAGGATGGCAACTCTGCCACCACCATGTGGAAGTTCATGAGCCAGTACAAGCTCGATGATGCTCGCGACTCCACCCTGCGTTGGCGCCCCAACATTGAGGTCGAGGGTTGGAAACCCAAGGAACACGGATGGACCATCTTCAACACCACGGGCTCTACCCTGCTCTCCTTCGGCAAGGATCAGAAGACTGATGCCAACCAGAACGTCTATCATGCCCTGCAGTTTGAGACAGGCAAATACAAGCTCTGTTTCCGCACCGAGGGCGAGAATCCAGGTACAACGCTGAAGGTACGTATCCAGAAACTCACTGGTAACAAGAAGACCGTACTCAACACCACAGCCCTCGTAGGCGAGGACGCTGTGCTCCCCTTTGAGGTTACTGATGGTTGGGGCGAGTACAAACTGATGGTATCGCATACTAGCACCGATGGTGCTGTCACCTTCAAGAGTCTCAGTATCCACACCGCTTCAGACGAGGAATACACAGCCATCCAGCATATGAACGCCAATACCATGAAGGGTAATGAGGGCGTCTATACCATCAGTGGTACGAAGGCAACCTCAAACCACAAAGGTATCCTGATTCAGAAAAAAACTGATGGTACCATCCACAAGACCATTAAGTGATAGAACCCACCTTAAATGATAATCACCAAAAGGTTATGGTGGATTCTGTGACGGCAAGCACAACTAAAGTGAGTACCGTTAATCCCGTTTCCTGATACCTTTCCCGTAAAAGAACCTCAAGATCCCTCGGGATGTGCCTTGAGGTGTTTTAAGATTCTAGTTTCTGGTTTCAAGTTTCTGGTTCCAGGTTTCTTGAGTCTCAAGGCTTTCAGTTCATCAGTTGCGGCCACAAGAAATAAACGCACCAAAGCCCGATAGCAAGAGTACACCACTCTCACTATCGGGCTTTCGTTATGTACGTTCCGGCAACCTCAAGACAGGCTGTCAATAAACATGTATTTCATCAAACACATGGAACCTGACACTTGGAAATTAGGAACCGGCTTATACCTCCCTCTCTTTCATACATGCTTCCACCTCTTCCAACGGTACGTTGAGCATCCTGCTGATGTAGAGAGCTGATGGATCATCCATCGAACCCGACTGCCGCTCCATGCCAATCAGGTACGTAATCTCCTTCTTCAACGACTTGAAACCCTTTGAAACTGCCGTAGGCTTTGAAACCCTTTGAAACTTAGATAGGGTCTCAGACCCATAAGAACCATACGCTCCATCCTTAGCATCATAGATTACACTCAGCTCCAGCACCCAGGCCATCCTTGTTTGGAGAATATTTAAATCCGGGTCAGACCCCGATTTAAAGAAAACATTGGAGAATAACTCTTCTTTTTTACTCAAAAAAAGTTAAAAAGTCAGAATTTTAAGCACCTCCTGCACGTTTTTCCATTTCTTATTATTACCTTTGCAACCAAAAAATAATTGGAGAATCCTTAAATCGGGGTCTGACCCTGATTTAAGAGAATCTCCAACACTTCGTTAAGCACAACCTAAACCACATTAGATATGCCAAGAAAGAAACGCGAAAAATCCAGCATCGGACTCTACCATGTAATGCTGCGAGGCATCAACAAACAGGAAATCTTCTTCCATTACGAAGACTTCCTGCGCATGATGACCATTCTCAAGGATGCTCCCTACCTTAAGGACCGCATCACAGGCAAAATCATCTCCGACAACCAGTGCACCATCTACGCTTACTGCATCCTCCACAACCACCTCCATATTCTCATTGGCGAAGGCGAACGTCCTCTCTCCGAGACCGTCAAGATCATCGAGGATAGGTACGCCATGTACTACAACCGCAAGTACGAGCGCATAGGTCACCTCTTCCAGGGACGTTTCGCCTCAGAAGCCATCAACGATGACACTTACTTCCGAACAGTCCTTCGCTACATCGCACGCAATCCGGTCAAGGCAATGGAATCACCCACAGCCGAAGCCTACCCCTATAGCAGCTGGAACGAGTTCACCCGCCACAAGTCCAACATCTTGTCCGTCCTCAAGCCAATCGCTATCCAGTACGTCACCGACAAGTTCTCGCTTGACGAACTGGCAGCATGGATTGAAGAAGACAATCAGGACCGATGTCTTGACATGGACGATTTCTCTCGAATTAAGTCCGACAAAGAAGCATGGGACATTCTCTCAGACCTCACCGGCTACAACAATCCAGAGGACTTCCGCACCCTCGACTCCGAGACCCAGATCTACTACCTTCTCGAAGCCATCGACCACGGCATCACACTCTCACAGGCCTCACGCCTCGGCACCCTTTCGCGATATGTCATCGAGCGAGCTCAACGTAAAAAGTTTGGAGAATCCTTTAAATCGGGGTCTGACCCCGATTTAAAGGGAACATTGGAGAATCGGGAGGTTGATGCACTTGAGGAGTTGCAGGGGAAGGTGCGGAGAATAAAAGGCCAGAGCAAGATGATATACCACCGACTGCATAGGATAGTAGAGTTTCTCAACCAGCATCAGGGTGACGATGTAAAGTGTGCAGAGGTGGCAGAATTCATAGATGTGTGCAACGAATCCGCCCGCAAGGCATTGGTATTACTCTCTAACGAGAACATTGTTGAAATTATTGGCAAAGGCAAGTCCCGTTCCTATCGTTTGAGATAGAAACTGTTTTTGACTAAAGGCTGGGAAGGGTAGAAAGTTTGGAGAATATTTAAATCGGGGTCTGACCCCGATTAGAGGAATCTCCAATGTTGGTAA
The DNA here is from genome assembly GCA_002317475.1 of Prevotellaceae bacterium UBA1720. Taxonomy (GTDB): domain Bacteria; phylum Bacteroidota; class Bacteroidia; order Bacteroidales; family Bacteroidaceae; genus Physcousia. The sequence goes on from DCIS01000077.1 coordinate 5,765, forward strand.
CGAAATAAGCCCAACTATTTTAATCGGGCGGCCGATTAAAGGAATTTGGGAAGGGATAAATATAGATAAACCACCAAAGCAATCCTTGCCGAAACAAGGATTGCTCATAGTGAATGTTAGAGTCTAAATATCAGTCGTTAGAATTCACTTCATCGGAAAACCGAGGGAGCAGCGAACGGAGAGTGATGCTCGCATCATCTGCGGTCATCTTCAATGACCATCAAAAGTTTCGCAAAGGTGTCCTTCGACAAGCTCAGGATGGACGCCGTTCGCAAAGTTTTCTATAAAGAGAAAGAATCTCAAAGTACTCTGTACAATGTGCCATGTGTTCTTATGAACAATCTTTGCGTTCTTAGCTTCTTTGCGTAGAGATGTGGCTTTCTGTAGGAAAGCGTTTATGATTATTGGCAGGACAGGGGGAAAGCTTCTTGTCCTGAGCTTGTCGAAGGAGCTTTCGGATGGGCTGACGATAATTATAAACAGGGTTCGTAGAACCAACATCTCCTTTGCGAGAAATAAACAACTGCAATGGTTTGTTATCGAAAATTGCCCATATAGATAGCGAGGAGCACATCTATGACACACTCATAGCCACCAAACAGGAATAGAAAATCATTTGCTCAGCGCATTCCTGTAAACACGCTTCACAGCTGGCGATTGCTTCATGCAATCCACAATAGCCTTGTATTCTTCATCGGTTAGACACCCCTTAATGCTTATCGATGTATCTCCTCCTGCCACAAGGCGTGAGAAATCTGCCGTCTTATGCATCTGCAGACGGTATCCATACACATACGTCTCTCTTGGAAAACCAAAGCCGTTCGTACAAACTGCATAATCTGCCGGATAATAATAGCAGTTGAAATTTATCTCCGGGCGATCCATACATCCGTGTACCTTTTCGACAGTCGAAGGGACGAAATCCTTTGAGGTTGGCAATGTAGCCAGCACCATCTCATCAGCCATCTTTTTCAGCACGATTTAGTATTTTGGCTTCTGACCTCCGGCTGCATCGTTGAAATGGAATGGGTCGAAATACAGGACCTGCCCCTCCTCAAACAACGCGCTGGAACATGTGCCAGTAGTGGACTTATCTGCCATAAGCCCTTGTCGCATTAAGGAACTCAAGATTCTCGAGATAGAACTCACGGCTGCATTCAGGCAGTTCATCAGCAAAGTCGATGGTATAGTCGCTGTTGTTCATCAGCTTGCCTTCAAAAGCCTCCAACAGCCCATTTGCCTTTGCCACCTTCCACCATGGCGAACCCTCCTGATGAGTCAGCTGCACCAGCTCTTTGGCAGTCATCTGGCCGTAACGCTTTATCATATCGTCCATCACCACCATGTCATTGTCCGAGAACTCATCATCGCAGAAATCAGCTACAGGCTCCACGTATGTGGCACCATCCTGCTGCACGCGCTTCACAAAACCATCCAGCAGCCTTTATAAACCCCCTCTGAGGGAGGAAAACAAAAGTGGTCAAAATGCAAATGAACTACTGCTGGCGACAAGGTTATGGAGCAAGAAACGCGTGAGAGAAGTCGCCATGAGTCGCTCGTTTTCCATTGATTTCCCCATAACCGTTTCTATTTTGTGATTTTTGAGGTTTTTGAAGAGATTTTTAACCCTTGAAGACTTCCCGTAGAGATAGCAGCATTAAAATCAAGAACTGATCCTCTTGACAGTACTTCGGACCGCGTATTTCATAAGTTATACATTGCAAAGGACTCTCATTTCGGTTTGAAACACTGATTTTCAGGGTATTCCCCAAAAAGGGGTAAAAAATATTCTCAAAGATGCAAGTATCATTCAAAAAAGAAAAATGCTACAAGAATAAAATATTCTCAAAGGTATTTGAACAGTAATGTGGGCGGATGGTCATATCGTCTGGACTGATAAAAGGAGCCCGTCTTTCAACCAATAAAAATGTAGCTGTGGTAATAAAATATACCCTATGTTTGCTATTACTACCTACTACTCTTTCTGCATCTTAAAATGATTATTCTCCCATATCTTTTCCTATCAGCTATAGTGTAACAAAATCAGCTCAAAACTCGCCAAAAACAAGAAAACCGTGTACCGTTTGTTACCCGGGACATCCAAAACTGTATTTTTTGCAGCGTTTTTTACCCCTCTCAGCAGTAGTGAAACACATCTAAATATCCCTTCCCTATCGTTCAAAAACAAGGGTGGGAAGTGAATGGCAACGACAACAGCCAGACTCAAACT
>DCIS01000026.1 GCA_002317475.1 Prevotellaceae bacterium UBA1720
AGGGGAGCACGATCCTGGATCTCAGTCTGCTCAATCTTTGCCTTCAGTTCAGCAATCTGCTGACGAAGATCTGCAGGTGACTCCTGCACCTGTCTCTTAATCTCCTGTGTCTTGGCACGCAACTCATCGTGGCTCAGTGCCTGAATCTGGGGGTAAATAGCCTTTACCTCCTCAACAAGGGGCTGAATGGCCTTAAGGTCACGAGAGGCCTTATTGCCAAATACCTTGCTTAAAAAATCAATTAATCCCATATCTTGTATTATTTTTTTGCTTTGTTAATTGTTGTCGGAGAGATACTTTTCCGATTATTCGATGTTTTGAGAATTCGAGTTCTCAAGGCTTACAATGGTGCTACTGAGCATGCGTTCGGTGCTCGAATGCGTAGACACCGTGCCAATGACGGTGCCAGATGATCAACGGTCACGGGAGTGGATATCGTTTCCCGTTCTACATTGCAACCATAGAAAATCAAAGGGAAACCCATGTAGGAATCACGCACAAGGCGATCCTGATGGGTGGTTTCATTGACCAGATGCCAACCTGGTGCAACCTGTATAAGAATATCGCCGGAACAACGAGGGTTGTAGGCGTTTCGCAATTTGCTGATTAAAGAACTACCTGCTCCCGAAGCCAGACGCTGAGAGGTGAACACATCCCTCACGCCTTCCAACTGCATCAAGAAATCCTGTGAACGCTCGAGCACCTCTGCCAGGTTCAAGGCACGGTTTTCGATGAGTTTCAGGTTCAGGTAAAGCTGGTTGTCCATGACCGCCTCGACATACTGTCCTTGACCATAAACAGCAACCAGATACATATTTAATAATAGGTGTGCGCGCGTGATGCTGAAATTTCCCGTTGGAATACGATACTTGGACACATCCTCGGCCTCCTGATCAGAGTAGCCCGTGCTGGTCAACACATAGAGCACCCTACCCTTACCAACCTTATTCTCTACATGGCGCATCAACTCGGCCAGACAATGATCCAAGCGCACATAGGTGTCCTGCACCTCTATGGGACAGACATCAACGCCCTTATGGAGATAATTTCCGGCATAATAGGTCACGGAGAGGAAATCGGTAACAGCATCTGCTCCAATTTCAGTCCTTGACAGACAATGTTGTACGAAACTGTTTACCTCCTCGTTGACCAGCGCACTTGCCTTGAAATCATGGTACTTGGTATCACCGGAGAATTTGTGCTTGAATGGCTTAGTTGAGCCATTAGATACTCCGGATACAAAATAGTTGAAATTGCCCACCAAACCATTAGAGGGTTCCCAGGTGAGACGACTCAGTTTTGTCTTCAACGACTGCCCGTCATCATACAACTGTGCCCATGAGGGATAAGGACCGTAGTAGGAAGTGCTGCACCACTGGCCTGAGACATCATCTATCCAAAAAGCAGCATCAGCAGCATGACCGGCAGAAAGAATAGCAGCATCGCGGAAAGGCGCAACAGCGTACACCAATGCCCTTCCCTCAGTACTCACCTTCAATTCGTCACCAATAGTGCTTACCGACAATGCAATGGGACTACTCTTGTCAGCAGTATTCAAACCCTCCACACTGCTATCGTCAACGCAATACACCGGTTGTAAGGTGGTACGATTGAGCCACTGCTGTGCCACTACACCATGTTCGTAAGGTGTTGCACCACTCATCAGAGAGGCAATGGCTGAGGCTCTGTCGGGACGGCTAAAAGGATACTCAGCACGAGTATATACACGTCCGTCTGCCAGCAGTTTATGGAAACCCTCCTCACCATACAATGGAGAGAAGGCCTCCAGATAATCTGATCGTAGTTGGTCAACGACAATATTCACGACAAGACGAGGCACCTCGGGAGATGTCTGAGCCTCAGCATTCATGATGACCATCAAGGCCATCAATGATGTGAGCAGTCGGTAATGTCGTGAACTATTCATTGGAGTATTCGCTTATTTTTTCTTCTTTTTCTTTTGGTGTGCACGCTCCGAGGTGTGCCTCTCATTTCTAGCAGCACCCTGTCTACCCGGCATACGCTTGTAGAATATCAAGTAGCTCAATGGGCGTAGCAGCAAAGTACATGCCAAAGGAATCGTCAGTAGGGCAAATCGCTGTGGAATCCAAGGCGAGAATGCCAAAAACAGCAGTAAAAACGCCAAATTGGCAAAATGATAGACACAATACTTACGTTTGATGGCTCGCCATACCACCCAAGGCATACATAGCAATGGAATGGGATTGAACAACAGCACCTGCCAGTTGCTATCCACAGAGGGATGCTCTGAGAAGAGGAACATAAAACAGGCAAGAGCACCACACAGGCCCTGTGACATCATGACCAAGATGTCGAATCCCCAAATCATTCGCTTGAAGGCAATCTCGCAAGCAAACACCAAAAGACTGATACCTGCAAAGCAGAGAATAGCCTGCCATGGGGTCAAAGGAAATTCAGGTTCCCTAGGAACAACACGCTTGGGCAATAGTACTGTGGTTTCTCCTTGTAGGAGAGGACGGGAGTTCCCCTCTTTATCATAGACAACTGCCTGATCATAGAATGCCATCAACCTCTCCGGCAGAAAGGCAGACATACGATCGGAAAGAACGGTGTCGACGGATGCACCTAATAACATATCATCACCCACCTCTGCCCAAGGATGACCCTCGGTGTAGACGTGAAGGCAATCACGATAGGTCATTTTCTCTGCCTCCTTATATTTCACCTCTCCATCAATGGCATTTTCAATCATATCGCGCACTTTGGAGGTGCAATTATTAAGCAGGAAATTATACCTGTACTCACAATTCTGAGGTTTAGCGTTTTCCACCAACGCATTCCAAAGACGCGTACTTTCCTCCGCAGTCAGGTTCAAATGCTGCGATGTCACGGACGAGCCTCTTTCTCTGTATTCGACCAGAAAATATTCGTAAGGAATAGCCGCCACCATATAGTCAGTCTTGCCCAACAAGAAATTCCATATAAAATGAGGCTTCCTGAAGTCAAAGACGCCATAGTTGAAGACGACATCCATCCCTCTACCATCGGTGACTCGTAAACCCGTATGGCCATAGAGCGAGTAGACTTCCGGACCTGGAGAGCAAGTGAGCAGTTCAAACTGGAACGTTCCTTCGGATGGATTTTCCGCCTGCGCTTGCGCACATACACGAGCATGCCCCATTACAAAAAACAGGACAAGCAGAAAGGCAATATGTGGTCTTATCAGCGCTTTGTACATTATTAATTAAGCCCCAACGGGGCAAATTCTCGGCAAAGATACAACCTTTAACTGTTAAATCAAAATAAAACACGGGATATATCGTCCCAAATTGAACATATATTAAAAAAAATGTGTAACTTTGTCCCGCTAAACAGCAAATTACATCATATTGAACCTGATAATTGACATAGGGAACACGCGAGCAAAGTTGCTGGCCATGAGGCAAGGCGAACCGGTTGAGGAAGCCACAAGTGACAGCGACACACTCACAGGGTTGAGCGAATTCGTCAGTCGTTTTCCTTTCGAGAAAGGTATTGTCAGCACCGTAGCAAAGATGGGCGAGAAGGCCGTCAAGGCCATTGAGGAAATCAGTTTCCCAATGCTTTGGCTCAGTAGCGAGACGCCTCTGCCCATCTTAACGACTTTCCCACCCACAATGGGAAGTGATCGTATTGCGGCCATTGTAGGAGCCATGTCCTTAAAGCCTGGCACTCCCCTACTCATCGTGGATGCTGGAACTTGTGTCACTTATGAGTTCATTGATGACGAAGGCATCTATCTGGGTGGAAATATCGCACCGGGCCTGAGGTTAAGACTACTTGCCATGCACGAGCACACTGCCCTTCTCCCTCTCGTAGAGGCAAATGGCGACTTGCCCGCCATAGGTTACGATACAGACACTGCAATGAGAACTGGTGCCATACTCGGGCTCAAATACGAGATTGAAGGATATATAAGGAATTACAAAAAAGAGCATCCTCAGTTGCATGTGTTCCTGACAGGTGGCGATGTGTTTGATTTTGAAGAAGATATAAAAAAAATCATCAGCACGGACCACTATTTAGTTCCACGAGGGCTCAACAGCACCCTGGAGTACAACACCAGAACCCAAAAGGCGAAGGGTGAAGACTGATAATAAAACATAAAATACACCAAGATATAATGAGAAAAATTATCATTATAATAGCGATGTTTGTTTTGCTGCCCGTATCATTGGCTGCACAGACAAACGGAAGCAATTCATCTTATTCTCGCTACGGAATAGGAACATTAGATGAACAATCACAGACGTTCAACCGTGGCATGGGTGGCGTGGCCCTTGGCTTGCGCAGTGGCAAATGCATCAATATACAGAACCCAGCCTCTTATTCCGCTATTGATTCGCTGAGTTTCCTGTTTGATATCGGTATGTCCATGCAGTTCGGACACCTTGCCGGAGAGAATAGCAGTGTAAACGTTCGCAACACCTCACTTTCTAACGTCAACGCTGGTTTTCAGGTCATGAAGGGCTTGGGTATGTCTTTTGGTTTCACCCCCTATTCTTCTATCGGATACAGTTTCTACAACGAGGGCCGTGTAGGCAGTGGTTATACCACCTCCAAACCTATTACCACAACAACAAGTTACACAGGTTCCGGTGGTTTACGCCAAGCTTATATAGGCGCTGGATGGAATCCTTTTTCCAACCTATCCATTGGTGCGAACGTCAGTTATCTTTGGGGTAGCTACGAACATGCCATGTCTCAGATTTTCTATGAGGGAAGTTCTTCAAGTACTTCATACAATTCACAGAATAACACATACTTAGCAGACATACATAGCTACAAGTTAGATCTGGGTATCCAATACCCTATCCGTCTGAACAAGAGCGACTACCTGACCCTTGGAGCAACCTATAGCTTGGGACACAACCTTGGTGGTGACGCTACCCTTTACCGATATACCTCAGCAGGTGATTCGCTCACGAGTACAGCCAAGGATGCATTCAGCATCCCCAACACCTTTGGTGGAGGTCTTTCCTGGACTCACGACAACCAATGGGTTGTGGCTGCAGATGTTACGTATGAGAAGTGGGGTGGATGCAAACTGCCCATCGCGGAAACGACTGCAAGCAGCATCAACTACAACGTACGTGATGACCAGTACAGCAACAGAACACGCTACAAGTTTGGCTTGGAATACACTCCTAACCAGCAAAACCGTAACAAATACCTCCAAACCGTAAAATACCGTTTAGGTTTCAACTATTCCACCCCTTATGTCAAGGTAAACGGAGCCGAAGGACCTACCGAGTACCGTGTCACAGCCGGCTTGGGACTTCCTTTGCAGTCTCGCAAATTGACAGGACGCTCATTCGTGAATATTTCCGCAGAATGGCTTTTGCGCAAGGCTAGCGCATCCAACCTCATTGACGAGAACTACCTGATGCTCAATATCGGTGTAACCTTCAACGAGCGCTGGTTCCTCAAGTGGAAGATTGAATGATTCCTCTTGAAATTAGCCAAAAGAGCACGTTTTCAAGCATTTGCGTTTATATGAAGGGTAGATTCATCGTTGCTGCTATAGTTACCTTCCTTTGCATACTCACAGCCTGTGAAGGAGACAAGGAGCACATGGCTCCAGCTGTTAGCGATAGTGACTCCATACCTTTCATGAATGCACACGGCATCAGTACTTTGATATCTGATTCCGGTGTGATTCGCTACAAGATCGTGGCTGAAGAATGGCAGATTTTCAACACAACGAACCCTGCCACATGGACCTTCAAGAAGGGATTCTTCATGGAGCGTTATGACGAAAACATGCATGTCAATCTCTTTGTACAGGCTGACACCGCCTACCTCAGGGAAATGAACACATGGGAACTGAGGGGTCGCGTGGTTGTAAAGAACCTGGAAGGAACACTTTTCCTAACGGAAGAGTTATTCTGGGACATGGGAGAACATAACATCTGGAACCACATGCCAATGGATATCTTCATGCCCGACCGTGAGTTGCACGGTACAGACTTCCGTTCCAACGAATCTATGACAGACTATTTCGTAACCAATTCAACCGGCGCATTACCCTCTGAGGATATGCAAAGCGACGAATCTGAAGAGGAGAATGACGATTAAGATAATTCAAGTTTCGTATGTCCCATAATGCCCACTTCCTACGTACAGCATACGTACAGCCTACGTATAGTCTACGTAAACATACGGTGTTTGTACGGTGTTTGTACGGTGTTTGTACGTAACGAATGACCATAACAATTACGAAGTCTGAAGAATAACTAAGCGAGCAAAAGTTCCCTTCAAATTAAAAATTTATGGACATTACCTCCATCATCATAAGCACAGTTGTTGTACTCCTATTCTCCGCCTATTTTTCGGGTATGGAGATTGCCTTTGTGTCCAGCAGCAAGCTGCGCTTTGAAATGGACAAGGAATCCAACAAAGGCATCAGCACTCGCATCCTTTCCGTATTCTACAACCATCCCAACAATTTCATTTCCACACTATTAGTCGGAAACAATATAGCACTGGTCATCTATGGTATCCTGATGGCAAAACTACTGGAGAAGGTTCTGTTAATACCCATTGGATTACACCCTGCCAGCGAAAGCATGGATTGTCCCAACGAAGCAGCATGTCTGACAATCCAGACCATCATTTCCACCATTATTGTCCTCTTCACCGGAGAATTCCTCCCCAAGACGCTTTTCAAGATTAACCCTAACGGGATGATACGTTTCTTTGCCATCCCGACAATGCTTTTCTATATCATCCTCTACCCCGTAAGTAAAGTGGCAAGTGGCATCAGCAAACTGCTTCTCAGATGTTTCGGCACAAAAGTCAAAAAAACAGACAATGACACATCCTTTACCAAGGTGGACCTTGACTATTTAATTCAAAGTAATATCGAGGATGTTAAGAACGATGACGAAATCAACGACGAGGTAAAGATTTTCCAGAACGCATTGGATTTCAGCAGCGTAAAGGTCAGAGACTGCATTGTACCCCGTACAGAGATTGATGCCGTTGATGCCGATACTACCTTGGAAGAACTGAAGAGTAAATTCGTAGAGTCCGGCCACTCAAAAATCATCATCTACAAGGAGGATATTGACGAGATTCAAGGATACATCCATTCATCGGAAATGTTCCGTCTGGCAGAGGGGGAATCCTGGACCAAATGTATCCGCGAGGTGCCTTTCGTACCAGAGACCATGACCGCGCAGAAACTATTGAAGATTTTCATGCAGCAGAAGCGTTCCATGGCTGTTGTCGTAGACGAATTTGGTGGCACTAGTGGCATAGTGACCCTCGAGGACCTTGTCGAAGAGATTTTCGGTGAGATAGAGGATGAACACGACAAAGAAAACTACATCGCAACAGACCTGGGTAATGGTGAATACATGCTGTCTGCCCGACTAGAAATTGAGAAGGTAAACGAGATGTTTGACCTCAGCCTCCCCGAGAGTGACCAATACCTGACCGTTGGTGGTCTCATCCTACACGAGTATCAAAGTTTTCCCAAAGTCAACGAGATTGTAAAATTTGATAAGTGGGAATTCAAAATAATCAAAAAGACCGCGACAAAACTGGAACTGGTGAAACTCAAAGTCAACCAATAGCACACTATCATAATGGCAAAGAACCGGTTTCCTGCCATTATTGTGCCACTTCCACCAAACTTTTTCCATATAAATGCGTGCAAAGTGAAACTTTTTTCGTAACTTTGTGCGCTAATTTGTGGGATATAAGGCATTATTGCGTCCATCCCCCAATCCGGCAACACTCCTAAAGGAGTATTTGGAGAGCATAAAAACAAAACAACAAAATAATTAAACAAATGGCATTATTACAGAAAATCAGAAGTAATCTGGTTGCCCAGCTGGCTATCGGTCTGGGTATGGTGGCATTCATTGTCACCGGTTTCGTTACATGCTCACGCGGCCCCAAGGAAATGGAGAGCACCGTGGCAGAGTTGAACGGAGAAGAGTTGGATCGTCAGTCTTTTGACAATCAGGTTGAAGAGTTCAAGAACATCCTGCGCATTGTGCAGAACAAGCCTCTTGACTACAACTTCAGCAGCGAGGAAGATGCACAGATCCGCGAGCAGGTTTATCAGCGTTTCGTCCAGAAGAACCTTCTCGAGAAGGAGTGCAAGGCTCTCGGTCTTACCGTTACCGACAATGAGTTGGCAGCAATCATTAAAGAGGGCAGCCACCCCATCCTGACACAGATTCCTCTGTTCGTAACTCAGAACCGCACCTTCGACTATGCTGGTCTCCAGCAGTTCCTGAAGCAGTACAATGACATGCAGAGCAATTCTCAGATCAGTGCTGAACAGATGATTCAGATGGAGATGGTTCATTCTGCATGGATCTTTGTTGAGAAGGAGTTGCGTACCGCAACCTTGAGTGACAAGTATCAGAATCTGCTTTGCAGCCTCGTACTGAGCAACCCCATTAGCGCAAAAGCAAGTTTTGATGCTCGCAACACCGAGACTGATGTTGTCATGGCAGCCCTTCCCTATTCAACCATCGCAGATGCTGACATCAAGGTTGAGGAGTCTGAGCTGAAGGCAAAGCTTGACGAGTACCAGAATGCTTACTGGCGTAACCCCAACACCGGCGAAGAGGTTCAGTTCTATACCCTGAACGAGTCACGTGAGGTGAAGTACATCGATGTAAACATCAAGCCAAGCGATGTTGACCAGGAGAATCTGAACAATGCAATGAACGAGTATGCAGCTTCACTTGAGGCAGAGAATGCAAACATCGACAGCATCGTTACCTTGTCAAAGTCACTTATCGCATACACCAAGATGCCTATGAGCAAGACTACCTTGCGTCGCATTGATGCAGAGGCTGCCAACCGTCTTGATTCACTGGCAGTAGGTGCTCAGACTGAGATCTACGCTAACCCCGCTGACACCACCATGAACATTGTTCGTCTGCTTGGTCGTGTAAGCCGTCCCGACTCAGTAGAGGTTCGCGAGATTGGTATCCAGAACCTTGACGTCGCTGCTGCTAAGGTAACTGCAGACAGCATCGTAAATGCTCTGAATGCAGGTGAAGTATTCGACAGTATCGCTAAGCGTTTCAACCAGCCTGGCACCAAGCATTGGATTACCAGCAACATGTATGAGGGTGCTGTTCTTTCAGATCAGGATCGCGAGTACATTGAGACTGCAATCAACGCTTCTACCGGCGAGTACAAGCAGATTACCATGGATGGTGGTATAATCTTGTTGCAGATTACCGACCGTCGCAATATGGAAGAGAAGTTTGATGTTGCTGTCATCAAGCGTAAGATTGACTTTAGCCAGGAGACCTTCAAGGACTACATGACTAAGCTCGCCACCTTCGTTAACAACTGCAAGGATGCTAAGGAGATGGAAGAGAAGGCTGTAAAGGAAGGTTACATGATCCAGAAGGAGAATGTACTTAAGAACACACATTCTTTGTCACGCGTTGCAGGTACACGCGAGGTTGTTCGTTGGGCTTACAACGAGGAGACCGAGGTTGGCAACATCCTTGACCCCAAGGCTTACGGCAGCAACTCTGACCACCTTGTAGTAGCTGTTCTGACCGGCATTAACAAGGCTGGCAAGCAGGGTCTCGATAACGAGAAGGTTAAAGAGGCTATTGGTTTGATGTGTGTAGCAGACAAGAAGGCTGCTAAGTTGCAGGAGAAGATGAAGGACGCTAAGGACATTGCTGCAGTTGCAAAGATGGAAGGCGCTGTACAGGATAGCATCCAGCACATCACTTTCGCATCTCCCGCATACATTATGAAACTTGGTGCTCAGGAGAATGTTATCAGTGGTGCTGCCAGCGGTTTGGCAGAGGGTAAGTTTGTTGCAGGCGTTCGTGGTAACGCTGGCGTTTATGCCCTGAAGGCAGTAAAGAAGAACACTAACGCAGAGACTTACGACGAGAAGGCTGAGATGCAGCGTAGCGCAAGCCAGAACGCAAGCTTCGTTTCATACATGTTCCAGATCAACACAGAGAACATCAACAGCATCTTCTACCCCGTCCTGAAGAATGCTAAGATGGTTGACAACCGCAACATCTTCTTCTAAGATATCCACTACTACCTGCCCCTCCTCCGGGAGGGGCAAGGAATAGAAGTCAATAATAAATATCCCCGCTACTCTCGAGAGCAGCGGGGATATTTGTGTTTTATTTACTTTCCTCTTTCATTACTTCCCTAGGAAAACCTAGGTATTTCTAGGTTGTCCTAGGTATTCCTAGCGTTTCCCAGGTGTTCCTATGTATTCCTAGGAATAAATAGAAAGACCTAGGTTAGCCTTGGGGAAGGGATGGAAAGCAATCTTAGTTATTCTCAGGACGGAGCTGACGTACAACCTCAGCGGTACGCCACATCTCGCTCTCACGCAAAGCAGCGAGTTCCTTCTCCAGACCTACACGATAGTCGGGCTTTGAGTTAGCATCAATAGAAATCTGAGCCTCGTTACCACACTTTACAGAAGCGTAGAGTTTCTCAACAACGGGCTTGCAAGCATCGTGGAAGGGACCCATCCAATCCAAAGCACCACGCTGAGCAGTGGTAGAGCAGTTTGCATACATCCAGTCCATACCCTTCTGTGCGAACAAAGGCATCAGTGACTGAGTCAACTCCTCAACGGTCTCATTGAATGCCTCAGAAGGAGTATGACCATTCTCACGCAGTACCTCGTACTGAGCGAGCAACAGACCCTGGATAGCACCCATCAGTGAACCACGCTCACCGGTAAGGTCAGAGGTAGCCTCACGCTGGAAGGTAGTCTCGAACATGTAACCAGAACCGATACCGATACCGAGAGCCAAGGTACGGTCGAGAGCCTTACCTGTAGCGTCGTTGTAAACAGCGTATGAAGAGTTCAGACCACGACCCTCGAGGAACATAGTACGCAGAGAGGTACCAGAACCCTTAGGAGCAACCATGATAACATCGATATCCTTAGCGGGAACACAACCAGTGCGATCAGACCAAGTGATAGCGAAACCATGAGAGAAGTAGAGAGCCTTACCAGGAGTCAGGTACTTCTGCAGGGTGGGCCATACAGACATAACTGCTGCATCAGAAAGCAGACACATTACGATAGAAGCCTTGTCAGCAGCCTCCTCGATAGAGAACAGAGTCTCACCGGGAACCCAACCATCGTTGATAGCCTTCTCGAAGGTCTTGCCCTGACGCTGACCAACGATCACATTGAAACCATTGTCACGCAGGTTGCAAGCCTGGCCAGGACCCTGTACACCATAACCGATAACGGCGATGGTCTCGTCCTTCAGGATCTCACGTGCTTTCTCCAAGGGAAACTCTTCGCGGGTCATCACTTCCTCGATAACACCGCCAAAATTCATTTTTGCCATAATTACTTAAAATTTTGGATTAATTATAATTGTTTGTTACTTAAATCTTACTTTGGCCTGACAAACCACCTCTCCTTGGGGAGTTTCGTCACGACCTACATTCTTTCTTACTTCTATATCCGTCTCGTTCTCATCCACTTTCTGCATGAAGAACGAGAGTGTGTCGCCTAAATATGACTCTGCCTTGTAGGCTATCTCAAACCTCTGCACGAACTGCTTGGCGAAGCATTCCTGTGGAAAGAGGTCCAAGATGTGCTCGATATACTTGATGCTATTGATATGCCCGTTGATATCCACATCGCTGTAGTAAGTCTCTATCGTACGAACCAACTCAGCATCCTTGAAGCGGAATCGCCCGTGAGGAGCAATGGGACAAACCTCTTCGTCCTCTGGCACGATGTAATTCACAATGTCACCATCATAGAGCTTCAGCAAGTCACAGGGTTTGCGCGTCTCCATATCAATCATGGCCCAGATACTGCGTGCATATCCGTATGCTGTTCCATCGGGACGAAGCACAGCGAAATTACGATTGGTAAAGAGCTTAATGACACTTTCAACCCATGTCTTCACCTCGAAATGCTCGTACTGACGGGGCAATTCCTCCATCTCGATACTTAGTCTGCTCAGCACCCAGGTATGGCTACTCTCGTTCAGTGCACCTATGCCCCACCCTCTCCGCTGGGAGTGTTTACCCGCAGCGTTCAGCAGATGATTTCCCAGGATACCCATAAAGATGCGTCCTGTGAAATCCACGTGGAAGGGTTCCACGTAACAGGGATAAGTATCAACCTTCTGAAGTGCCATTGCTTTCTTTGGGATAAGAATTGTCGATTCTGCTAATATACGATTACTGATTTACGTGCTATGCGTTCTCACGTTCTTCCTCGCGCTGAGCAATATACTGATCCAGACGTTCAATGCATGACTTGGTGATGGCAATGCGACCTGAACGCACGAACTGCAACACGCAACCCAGATCGTTCAAGTAGTTGAAGTGTTCCAGAACATCGCTGGTCACACCAGTCTTCTCTACTGTCGTATAAGTTGGGTTAACCTCTACGATACGGGCATCATAGCGACGTACGATTCGTGATATCTCAGGGTTGTCCAACACCATAGGAGTAGAGAGCTTCAGCAACGAAGTCTCGAGGATGAATATCTCATCATCCACGAAGCAGTTAGCCTGCAGGACATCAATCTTCTTCTCGATCTGCTTGCAAAGCATCTCTGCCATCTCCTGCTTGCAATAACAGGTGATTGTGTATTTATGTACACCTGGGGTGCTTGAGGAGCACACATTCAGTGACTCGATGTTCACCTGACGACGGGTAAATACAGCCGTAATCTGGTTCAGCACACCGGCATAGTTCTCAGAGTATATAATGAGCGTGTATAGGGTCAGACCCTCATGATTGAGCAACGATCCCTCCTGACCTGCCGTTGAGCGACGAGCTACAGCATTACGCTTGAAAGTCTCATGCTGGCCATCACTCCTTTGGTCATCAGCGAGGGTTGCCTTACGCTGGCGTGCCAGATTCTTCTCGTATGAGTCGCGGTCTATGGATGCTGCCGCCCGAACTGCGGCATCGAAAGTTTCTGTTTCGTTCATATTATCACATTTGCCACAAGTGTTGCAGTCGCCACACTCACTGGCGCCATATTTATGTTTCATTTTAGTTTACCTCAAGCAGCATCTCGTCTACATTGCCTCCGGGAGGTGTCATAGGCAGGACGTTGTCCTCCTCCATCACAGCACACTGCAAGAGGTACGGACCATCAGTGTCCAGCATCTCACGGATAGCCTCATCCAGATCCTTGCGATCGATGACCGTACGGCAGGGAATGCCATAGCCCTCGGCAATCTTCTCGAAATCAGGATTGCACATGGGGGTGAAAGAGTAGCGCTTGTTGAAGAACATATACTGCCACTGACGAACATTGCCCAGGAAGTTGTTGTTCAGCAGAATCATCTTCACGGGACACTGCTGTTCCATAATGGTACCCAGTTCCTGAATGGTCATCTGGAAACCACCATCACCAGAGAACATGCATACGGTACGATCAGGAGCACCAAAAGTAGCACCGATAGCAGCGGGGATGCCAAAACCCATCGTGCCACAACCACCGCTGGTTACCACCGAACGGGGCTTGGTAAACTTGAAGTATCGACAGCCGAACATCTGGTTCTGACCCACGTCAGTCACCAAGATAGCCTCGTTATTGGCAGCCTCGCTCACCTTGCGAACCACCTCACCCATCAGCAAGGGGCCTTCGGTAGGATTCAAGGCAGGATTGATTACCTTATTATATTCCTTCTCGTCGTAGGGTTTGAAACCCTCGATCCAAGAATTGTGAGTTGCCTTGTCTACCAACTTCTCCACCTCTGCCAAGGTCTGCTTGCAGTCACCCAGGACTGCCAAATCAACCTTCACGTTCTTGTTGATCTCAGAGGGGTCGATATCAAAGTGGATAATCTTGGCCTGCTTGGCATAGTTCTTGAGATTACCCGTCACACGATCGTCAAAACGCATACCCACAGCAATCAGCAAGTCGCACTGGTTGGTCATCACATTGGGGGCAAGGTTGCCATGCATACCCAACTTACCCATATTCAGGGGATGGTCAGTAGGAGCAGCAGACAGACCGAGGAAGGTTGTACCGAAAGGAATCTGTGCCTTCTCACAAAGGTCGAGCAGTTCCTGGCGCGCACCACCCAGTTCGACACCCTGTCCTACGAGCATGAATGGTTTCACGCTCTCGTTGATCATCTTGGCAGCCTTCTCAATAGCACCTTCTGCAGTAGCAGGAACAGGATTGTAACTACGGATGAAGTCAACAGTCTGGGGCTGATACTCAATCATGGAAGTCTGTGCATTCTTGGTAAAATCCAGAACCACAGGACCGGGACGACCACTGCTGGCAATATAGAAGGCACGAGCCACTGCCCATGCGATATCCTCAGCACGACGAATCTGGTAGTTCCACTTGGTGATAGGTTGTGTTACACCTACCACGTCCACCTCCTGAAAGGCATCGGTACCCAACATAGCTGCACCTACCTGTCCGCAGATGACCACCATGGGGGTAGAGTCCATCATGGCATCTGCCACGCCCGTGATGGTATTCATGGCACCGGGACCGCTGGTCACGATGGCACAACCAACCTTTCCGCTGACACGAGCATAACCCTGTGCAGCATGTACGGCAGCCTGTTCGTGACGAACCAGGATGTGATTGAGTGAAGATTTATGATCATAAAGTGCATCGTATGTAGGCATAATGGCACCGCCAGGATAGCCAAAGAGTACATCTACTCCCTGGTTTTCAAGGCTTCGCATCATGGCTTCTGCACCTGTTATCTTTTCCATTTGTATCAATTGTATTTTTTGCGACCAGTCGCAAAATAGAGTATTAATCAATTATTCTTACGCCACCCTTGTCTGCAGATGCTACTGACTGAGCGTATGCACGGAGAGCCTTGCTGACTACACGGTTGCGCTTCAGGGGTTGCTGTGAACGGGCAGCCAGTTCCTCATCGGTGAGCTTCACGTTGATGCTACGGCTGGGGATATCAATCACGATGATGTCGCCATCCACGATCTTGCCGATATTACCACCACTGGCAGCCTCGGGGCTGATGTGACCAATGCTCAGACCTGAGGTACCGCCAGAGAAACGACCATCGGTGATGAGGGCACATTCCTTGCCCATGTGCATAGACTTGATATAAGAGGTGGGATAGAGCATCTCCTGCATACCTGGACCACCCTTGGGACCCTCATGAGTGATGACTACGCAGTCACCCTTCTTCACCTTGCCACCAAGGATACCCTCGCAAGCATCCTCCTGAGAATCAAATACCACAGCAGGACCTTCGAAGTGCCACAATTCGGGAGCCACACCGGCAGTCTTCACAACACAACCGTCCTGTGCGATATTTCCGAAGAGGACAGCCATACCGCCATCCTTGGTATAAGCATGCTCGATGTCACGGATGCAACCGTTCTCACGATCTGTATCCAACTCGGGCCAACGAGTATCCTGCGAACCCATCTTCGTTGAGAACTTACCTGCAGGAGCACTATGGTAGATGCGGTCAGCCTCGGGATCGAGGCATTTACCATTTGACAATTTACCATTTACGATTTTTCCTCCTTCGGCTTCCAGTCCCACGATGCTATATTTCACAATATCCTCACCGAGGGTAGCACCATTCACACGCTTACAGGTAAGGTCGAGCAAATCGCCCTTGGCCAATTCGCCGAGGATACCCAGGATACCACCTGCACGATTCTCCTCCTGAATGCTGTATTTCTGCCAGTTGGGAGCCAACTTGCAGAGGAAAGGCACCTTACGGCTCAGCTGGTCAATATCCTGCATCTTGAAGTCTACGCCACCCTCCTGTGCCACTGCCAGAAGGTGCAGTACGGTGTTGGTAGATGCACCCATGGCAATATCCAGAGTCATGGCGTTCAGGAATGCCTGACGGGTAGCAATGCTGCGAGGCAATACGCTTTCATCACCATTCTCATAGTAAGCAAAAGCATTCTTGACGATGATCTTGGCAGCATCCTTGAACAGCTGAACACGATTGACGTGAGTAGCAAGGATTGAGCCGTTACCAGGCAGAGAGAAACCCAGAGCCTCGGTCAGCGAGTTCATGGAATTGGCGGTAAACATACCCGAGCAAGCACCACAACCGGGGCAAGCGCTGTGCTCTACGATCTCCAGTTCCTCATCGCTCACGGTGGGGTCACCACCCTTGATCATAGCGGTGATAAGGTCGGCATTCTCGCCATTCACCTTGCCAGCCTCCATCGGACCTCCACTGACGAACACAGCGGGGATGTTCAGACGCATAGCAGCCATCAGCATACCGGGAGTCACCTTGTCGCAGTTCGATATGCACACCATGGCATCTGCCTTGTGCGCATTGACCATATACTCTACCGAGTCGGCAATGATGTCGCGGCTGGGCAATGAGTAAAGCATACCGTCGTGACCCATGGCGATACCGTCATCCACGGCAATGGTATTGAACTCAGCGGCATAGCAACCCTGAGCCTCAATCTCAGCCTTCACAATCTGGCCAATCTCATGTAGATGGGTGTGGCCAGGAACAAACTGGGTAAAACTGTTTACGATGGCAATGATAGGTTTGCCAAACTGCTCACGCTTCATACCGTTGGCTACCCACAAAGCACGGGCTCCAGCCATACGGCGACCTTCAGTGCATACAGCACTTCTCAGCTGATGTTTCATATCTTGCTTCTTACCTTATTTACTATTTTATACCTGTTCCTAATGGAATGGAACTGCAAAATTACAAATTATTCACGGAATGAGCAAATAAATTATAAATTAAAATCGAAAACGCGGCTTTTCAATGCAATTTATAACCTTACGCCACCCAAATCCTTTCCGATTAGAAGCTTTTAGGGCTACTTTTCCGCTTTCATTCAGCTCGTCCGGAGATTATTTCTTCTTTTCCTCCTGTTTCTTGTCGCTCACCACCTTCACCTCAAAACCAATCTTCTTGAACGCCTTGGCAATATTTTCCTTACTACCCTTTTCGGCATCATACTGTATGGTTACGGTCTGAGCCTTCAGGTCCGTCTCGATAGTCTTCACTCCCTTGGCAAAGCGCACATTCTTCTTGATCTTGTTCTCACAGTTCTGGCAATGCATCTCAGGGGTTGGAGTCACCACCAGCGTATGAATATCCTTGGCACTTGCCACACTTGCAATCAACAGGGTGGCAGCAAATATAATCTTTCTCATTTTTCTGTTTTTTGTCCTAAACAGGTACAAAGGTACGGTTTTTCTGCGAAATAGGCAAATAATCCCCCCACATTATTAATATAAGTATAGTAAGTTCAAGACGCATCAAGTTTACACCCGGGTCTCTGCGTCACGAAACCCGGGTCTAAAGACAATGAAACCCGGGTCTGAAGAAGATAAAACCCAGGTCTAAAGACTTTGAAACCCGGGTCTAAAAAAACTG
>DCIS01000162.1:0-1610 GCA_002317475.1 Prevotellaceae bacterium UBA1720
CCGAAGTGGTCACGTCCCAGTTGCAGGGCGTCACGATGCTTGCTGCATCACCCGTGGCGTTCAGACAGCCCACCATACCATTATCGAAGTTCAGTCGGCAGAAATCACCACGGAAATAGTAACCTTGGCGGTTCAGGTTCAAGGACGAGATCTCCTCAGCGAATGTGAACGTCTTCTTGCCCTTCAGATTATTCATCTGCGTGATATGTGCCTTGCGGGTCGTGTCACATTCCAGAATGCGAATACCCAGAGGTGGCAATGCCTTCTTCTCACCATCCTTCGCAGTTTTGTTAAACTCGATGATGCCGTTCAGCAGTTCGCGAGTCTTGTCATCCTGTGCACGCAGAGGCTTGATCAACTCCTCGATCACGTCATGCAACTGACGCTTTCCCGAACCACTCAATCCATCCCAATGTGTCCAGCCATTCAGTCGCGACTCGGGTTTACTGCCGAACTTCTTCGTCACGTCACTCAGCAGCGTCATCATCGCTGTGGAGCACCCACAAATAGTGATGAAGCGATAACCGGGCAATACGGGCACCAGCAGTTTCTCCACCCACTTGGGCATCTTAGGCAGCGACATCTCCTCGACAATACACTGCGACACGGATGGATAAGGAGAAGTCCATGTCAGTCCTGCCAGCACATCCTCGTCATCTGCCGATGTGCCTGTAGTCTCTCTCAACACGATATTACGCAGTACATTGGGCATCTTTCCGTGCTTTGCAATCAAGGAGTTGCGTATCACGCTATCCACTTCCTTCTCATCAAGTCCCCAAGCATATTTAGGCCATATCACAGACTTCATCTTAGCCTCGTTGAACTCACAAAGGAAACGCACTCCCATGCACAACAAGTACAGCGAGTCATTGCGTATTCCCTCTGTGACATTGGGGAACGTAGGTATCACCGTAGGTGCCCATTGGGCAATGATGGCATCATAAGGATAAGGCTCGTCCTCATCTTCTACTGTTTCAGCCACAATGGGTGCATCATTGTTGACCACCTTTGGTACGTCACCATCCTGCACCTTGGCAGGACTGTTGTCAAACAACTCCTCGCTGAGGAACAGGAGATCTTCACTAGATCCAGTGGTAGTAAAGAACACACGGGTGATGTCTTTTGCACCCTTGTCGAACTCGATGCCCAGCAGGTCGCTTGCCCATCTGAGGTTCTCCTCGTTCGTCATCTCCAAGTGACGCTTGAACACCGTGTGCAGACCTTCGCCACGTGCGCTTCGTTCCAGCATCAGCAGACCCAGTTCATCCTTCTTGCCCAGGATGCCTTCAATCACTTCTTGCAACTTGTCAGCCTCGATGTGATCCACATCCATGCCCACGCTGTTACCCACTCGCTTGGCACCTCTCAGCGTTCCATCCTCGTTGGGTATACAACTATAGGCCATCTGCACCAGCTTCTTCTTTACCTCCTCGTCACCCGAGCGGGCAGAAGCCACCAAGTCCTTTTGCTTGGCGCTATTTCTCAACTCAAGATATTCTTGAGGAGAATGGACGGGGCGAGCATATTTCGCCCCATCCTGGTAATAAATCAAGTAACAACTCATAGTCAGAATTTTTTAATTTGTTTCACGCTACGCGCTTCACCTTCTT
>DCIS01000162.1:1791-5706 GCA_002317475.1 Prevotellaceae bacterium UBA1720
TGGGGTCTGACCCCATTATTCATGTGGCTTTTGGCGTGAAGTGAATAATGGGGTCTGACCCCATTATTCAACAACTCATAGTCCTAATTATGCCTTATAATTTATAACTTATAATTTATAATTTATAATTAAGCGTAGCTTCACGCGACGCGCTTCACCTTCTTCGTCTTAGGTCTCTTGGCGTTGCTGAGGTCGCAGATCTTGTTGGTGGCCTTGACGAAGTCCTCGTCCAGATCATCTACCAGCACGTCCAGATCCTCGACCTTTGAAGGCACCTCGATGCATACGGTCAGACGCAGCTTGCCATCCTTGTTGATGCGCATCTTCACGTGATGACCTTCCCAGAACACTGGGTTCTTGCCACAAGCACGCTTCTTGTCCTCTACGAAGGTTGCAACACCCTCATCATGGTTAACACTCAGGGCTCCACGCATATTCTGCACGCCCACTTCCTGAATCTCGCTTGACTGCTGCATTACGCGCAAGTCAATGTTCTCAAAACTAATGGTTTGCATAGCTTTATAATTTATAATTGGTAATTTGTAATTTACACCGTTGGAACCTGCACAGCAGGCAGGTTACCAACGAGTACAATCTCATTCGCATACACCTTGTTGTTCACAAAGTTGTTGCTATTCACAGCAGTCTGGAAACTGAGGTCCACGATCACACGGTCACCCACCTTAATACCTTGCTGTTCAAAGCTTTCAACCTGTTTGGTGCCCATACTGGCCAACCAACGAGCTATGTGTTCTCCATCCTGTGCCTCAAGGATGACGCTCTGGTACTTGTAGGGATTGCCAGTCGAACGGCTGACCCCTTCCTGCACACTATTCACTACTTTTACTGTTGCTTCAAATTTCATTTCTTTCCTCCTTTCTTTAGTTTTTTTGTCTTCTACTGAGGTACCGACCCCATGGGTCAGTACCCATTCCTTTATTACTTTCTCTCGAAACTGATGCACAACCATAGGTTGACAATCCAGTTCCATACTCTAAATCTAATGTTCAAGTTCATAATATATTGAATTAAGAAAAATAACTACTCATAGCTTCGCTCATTACATCATATTGCGACTTGGTGGCTGTACAGTTATTAAACGCATTACCAATGGGGTGAATGGTATATTCAGCCAGCTTGTTGTAGTTCATGAGATACTCCACCAAGTCCTGTCCATCCAGGTAATAAGGAGCAGTCTCCGAGTCGTACAGCAAATATACCCAACCTACATACACCGAACCATCCTCACCCATCAAGAACTTACCACACTCACTGAAAACGAAGTCGATATCCAATTCGTCTGGATCCAAGTCAAACTCCTTCTGATTGCCAAATGTCATTACCTCATATTCGCGGTTGAAGAACACCACCTTACCTGTAATCTCATCCTTCATCAAGCCGTAAGGCATATAGTTACGTATTGCCTTTCCTGCAGCTTGTCTTAGCATCATTCTTTCGGTTGCTTTCAATTTACTTCTTTTAATCATTTCCTTTACATTTTAATATTACAATACCTGCGAAGTAAGATGGCCATCTTTGTTTCGACATGGCAACTTTTCGTTTGAGGCGAGAGCTATGAAAGCTTGTTTTCAATTGCCGAGCCGTAGAAAAGTCGCGGTGTGAACTATTCACAACGCAAAGGTAGGGACAAAAAAAAGCCCGACGAAGAAAAATCTTCATCGGGTATCACATTTGGTATTAAGAAAATTTGGTGGTATCGCTATTGGTATCAGTTTTGGTATATGCTATTGTTTTTTGCTCTGTTATAGCCCTTCAGGAAGTCGCTTCCTATCTCCGCAAAACGTACACTCGCATCATATCCCTTAACTGACCATTCCGGGAATTTACCCTGTATGATGATACGTCTGAAATTATTGGCAACACATGCCAAATGTTCGGGAATGTCAATACCGGCTTCGTTGACCATGCTCTCGAGTTCTGATGGAGTCTGTGATTTGAACGGAGTCTTCTCCTTGATAATTTCGTTCACAGCAGCCCAATCATAACTTGCTTTTAGGTGTCCGGCACGTGCCATCTCCTTAATTCCGGCTATACACCAATCCTTGGGTAGCGTATCTTCCTTCTCAGTTTGAGCTTCCGCCTTTGGCTCGGTATGTTCCACTTTCTCGGACTCCGGCTCAGGTTCAATTACCTTGTTTTCTATATCCTGTACCAAAGATTTTAGTTTCTCAATACTGCCAGGGAGGAGGTTCTCTACGTGTTCTATAGTCTGGATGTTCATTGCCCCTTCAGCAACGTATGTGCCAATCTGTACCCCCTCGGCATCCTTCTTCAATTTGTTTATCTGTTCTTGTGTCATGGCTTATCTTCATCTTACTGTGCATTATCCAGGTGTACACTTTTAAACTCCTGTACGTTCATTGAGCCTGGTGCATGATAGTGATTGATAAAGATGTTAACCACTTTCTTCCCAAAATCATTAGATTTAATCTTTTCATAGTCGTCCTGAATTCTCTGTATTGCCCTCTTTATCAGTGCAGCACTTTCTGTATCAATTTTCAGTTCTGACAATGTTTTTAAGGCATCATTAATGGCATTCCTCAGCTCCAATGATACGGAGCTGACATACCAATCCCACTGTTCTTCATTGGTTTGTTCCATGGTTGGTGAATTTAAGTTAATAATATTGTTATTCTGAAAGCAAAGACCATTGATTGGTATCGACCATTTCTGGCCGGCAATCATTAATCTTTTTGCTTAAGCATCGCAAAATTATAAATTAATCCGATGTGTGCAAAACAATTAGGCTATTTTTTGCAAATAATAGGTCATTATTCATAAGGAAATGAATATTATTCATTATTGGGAGTGATAATTAATGGGTAAAAAGGCTATGTCAATAATCCTAAAAAGCCCCGACGTTGTTGTAGTCGAGGCTATAGCATTTGTTAGAGAATCATTGAGATCAGATATTCTCGTCCAACCAATTGCTATAAGTTTTTTCTAATGTATCAAATGCCTCTACTGGAGGAAAGGTCTCTGATGAGAGAATCCATTCTGTAGGAGTGTCATTCCCATCCTTTCTCGCCTCGCTTCCTTCAGGTTGAAACTTGTCTATGCTTGCCAAAGGGAAACCGACAAATACATGGTGGCTATCACCTGATGTATCCATCCCTATATTCAGGGGAGAGCCCTGTCGTTTCAGCAGCCATGCACTCAAATCGTATGCTCGTATAAAGTTGCCCATGCGAGACAGTCTTACGGTGCGCAATTCCTCTGCCGTCTGACGCTGCTTGTTCTCTTTTTCTATTACCTCCTTCAGTGTTGGCATTCTATTCGTTGTTTTTATGATGTTATATTGTATGCAGGCATATTATGATGCGCACATTTCCGCACGCCTCTTGAGGAGGCGGCTACAATGCGCACATCATAATTTGCTTTCGGTTAATTTTGCCTTCGGTTACATTTGGCTTAGGCTTTTTATGCAAAAGTTCTTGGACAAGCCAAGTGCCAAAGGCTATTCCTGAGGCAAGGCAACAAGGCGCAGACTTCGACCGAGGAGGCGGCTGCCGCCGTCCGCGTCGACACTGTCTGAGGTGAAGCTTAGGCAGTAGGCGCCGCCCGAACCGCCGGAGTAAGGAGTCGACGACCAACAGTAGCCGTCACTACCCCCATTGCCGAAGCTGGAGCCATAGCGGCGGCCAGCAGCAGGCAGACAAACCAAGCCGAGAGAGTTCACTTCCTCAAGGGTATATGAGCTGCTGCTATGCCATTTTGATGTATCGAATCCATCTGGCGCGATCAGCAAACAGTTTGTCTTCTCTCCTACTGTCTGACCATATTTACGAAGGTTTGTGGCATCGGTGCGAGTTCTGATGAGGTATAACCATTCATCACTGCTCAATGCAAAGAGACCCTCTGTGCCTTCAACGGTAATCTTGTTGTCTTCACCGC
>DCIS01000101.1 GCA_002317475.1 Prevotellaceae bacterium UBA1720
CTCAAAGAAATCGATAAAACTATCTAGATCAAATACTCCATTTTGCTTCAGGAAGTCACGGCAAGCATTCAGCTTATCAAGTTCCTTCTGCGTATGTTCACGTTCCTGCATGGTTGCCGTCAGCCAGGTATGGTGCGTACAAATTTCATAATCCTGCGATTTAACTTGATGCAAAGTTATATATAAAAACTGAATTACGCAACTTTTAAGTTGCAAAACCACCTAAATTCACTAACTTTTAACGCTTATTGTGAATTTATGTGCTTTACAAATGGCAAATTAGTCGCCACATAGTTGTTGCCCACATACTGGACAGACAGTAGTATGGTACTGTAGCAGACAAAAAAGGCTTGTGGGTGTGTTTTTGCACCTATTTGAATCCACATTTGTAAAACTAATAATGAATGTTAAATTTCAAGATGTACTTGAAGTTTTTCGTTCTTTTCCTTGCATATAATTACAGGATGTAGTTACTTTGCAGCATTGAAAACGAGAATTTGTAGTTTTTATCGGAAAAGGATATGAAGACATTAACGGAAAAAGAGTTGGAACTGATGGAGATTCTGTGGTCCAATGGGGGAATGACGATGCGCGAACTCTATGAGATGCTGCCCGAGCCCCGCACGCACTTCAACACCGTGAGCACATTCATCCGCCGTCTGGAGGAGGAGGGGTTTGTGAAGCACGAGGCACTTGGTGGCCGACTGTTCCGCTACCAGCCCGCCGTGAGCAAGTGGGACTACGAGAAGCGCGAGCAGAAGAGTTTCTTGGGTCGCTTCTTCAACGGTTCGCACATGGACTTTGTGCGCCACCTCGTGAAGGAGGAACAGATCAGCAAGGAGGAGTTGGAAGAACTCATCAACCTAATTAATAAATAAAGTATATGATCAGTCAACTGTTACTATACTCGCTGAAGGCATCGCTGA
This sequence comes from Prevotellaceae bacterium UBA1720, assembly GCA_002317475.1. Taxonomy (GTDB): domain Bacteria; phylum Bacteroidota; class Bacteroidia; order Bacteroidales; family Bacteroidaceae; genus Physcousia. The sequence goes on from DCIS01000101.1 coordinate 927, forward strand.
TGCTGTCACTGTGCTACGTGCCCTACACGCTGATACTGCATCGTGAGCGTTTCTTCCGCCTTAATCGCGCTGTGCTGCTCGGCATCATGGTACTGAGTCTGGTGTTGCCCGCTTTCAATATCAGTTCCCTAAGTCTTGACAATCTACCTGTGATGCAGGCCACTTATCAGCAGATGGCCGAGATGGGGTTGCCCGTACAGTCGGTCGACATCGAGGCCATGCCACAGGCTGTGACAGAGAAACAACCTACTGGTGCACGGTGGTTTGACATCATTGCTATAGTGTTTTTCGTGGGGATGGTCTTCTCCATCTTCTTCCGTTGCATACAGATGGGGGTGTTGTCGTACATCCTGAACTGGCAGAATGTGTGGACAAAGAGGCAGGAGGATGGCATCTTGGTTTGCTGCCGCAAAGGCAACTTCTCGCCCTACAGCTGGATCCACCGCATCGTCATCAGCGAGAACGACTGGGACGAGAATGCGCGCACCATCCTGCTGCACGAGACGGGGCATATCAAGGCAAAACACTCATACGACCAACTTCTACTGATGTTTTGTCAAGCAATGATGTGGTACAATCCCTTCGCCTGGATGCTCGGTCATTCGCTGGCGGATGTGCATGAGTATGAGGCCGATGACTATGTACTTCGACAAGGTGTGGATGCCAAGAGCTACATGATGCTACTTGTATGCAAAGTGGCCAAGTGGGAGGGTTACAGTTTTGTCAATAGTCTGAATCACAGCACGCTGAACAAGCGCATCATCATGATGAAGGAGGGACCTGTCCTGACATCGTGGCGTAAGAGCAAGATCCTCTACCTGTTGCCCGTGTGCGCCTTGGGACTTAGCGTCTTTGCCACGCCCAAAGTGTCCGAGCCAACCCAGAAGGTATTGCTTGAACTGGAGCAGGCACAGAACCCCGCACCCATCCACCCTGACGTGCCACCTAGCTACGGGAAGGACGATGGCGCTTTCAGCCTGTATATGTCGCAGCACCTGAAATACCCACCCTTAGCCCTGGAGTACGGCATACAGGGATGCGTATGGGCAGAGGTGCAGGTGAACCCCGACGGTTCGTTGTCAGACATCAGAACGTCGAGAAGCGAGGAAGTGGGTCGCGAAGCCACTGCCGAGGTAATAGATGGCATCAGCGCCGTGGCTTTCTCCCCCAGTAAGCCAACCGACGAATCGGAGATAGAGAGGCGAGCCTTCCGGGAACTGTGCAAAGAGGTGGAGCGACTGTTGGAGGAGACGTCGGGGCAGTGGACTCCCGGCTACATGCTGAATGAGGATGGCACACAGACACCTGTTGCCGTACGACTAGCCTTCCCCATCCGCTTCAGGCTGAGCTAATTCATATTATTTCATAACACACATATTTTTAGCGAGAAATGAAAAAAGTGTTCTTTCTGGCCAGCCTATGCTGTGCCCTTACCTCAATGGCCCAGGAGGCCGATTACCCCCGCAATGAGAGTCTTCAACCCATCGAAAAGATGCAGCTGCATGTGCAGTATGATGTGGATTGGCATCATGACAGCAAATACCCAGAAGAAGTCATGCACGATAAGATGTACACCGAGATTGGGCAAAGCGTGTGCCACAGCTATATTGAACGCGAGTGGAACAATGAGATTAAATTTAATAAAAGCTTTGATGAAAGCGGAAAGCGTGGAACCAATGCTTTTAGTGCTTTGTATTCCAATATCGGTGAAACATTTGTCGGCTATCCAAAAGGCATGACCACAGTTATATACAGTCTCGACATGCTTAATGCCTACAAGTATGAGGAAGAGACTGTTAAATTAGAATGGAACATTACAAGTGAGAAACTTGACACGCTTGATTATCATTGTACCTTGGCGACATGTTCGTATGCAGGTCGTGAGTACAAGGCATGGTTTACAGAGGACATACCTGTAAGTTTTGGTCCTTGGAAGCTTGGTGGTCTGCCTGGACTGATTATCAAAGCGGAGACAATGGACGGGGATTACAGATTTGTTCTTTCTAGCATCGAAAAGATAAAAGAGGCAAAAGACATCTGCCTCTGGAAAAGAGAGTTCATAACAAAAAGCAAGGATAAAGTACGTAAGCAAGAGAAAATGTTGCTTACAAGGCCCGACGAAATCTTAGACTGGATGGGCATAAACTATACAGCGGTGTCGTATGATGGCTCCAAAGTCAAACTGAAGTTCTTCACTTACGATAATCCTTTGGAGAAGGAATAAAGTACAAATTCTTTTAATAATATACCAATGAAACATTTAGCTTTAATTTTTGCAACACTTATGTCATGCATCGCAATGGCACAAGACATTAAAATGAGACAAGAAGGTGAAATCAAGGTAGAAGTGAGCTATCGTGTAGATCAGCTGCGCGACTACCCAAACCAGTGGCGTAATTCCGAATGGCGCGAAGAATATACTATGATGCTTGAGGTTGGCAACAATCAGGCACACAGCTATGTGGCAGAGGAGAGAAAGACGGTTCTGTCGGCTATTACCACTTATCAGCAGAAGAACCGTTGGCATCTGGCTATCGAACCCCATGCTTTGATTGGCGAGACCTTCATCAATGGCAAGACGCTGGAGCAGATTGTCGATCTTGATGTAGCTGGCGTCTTTCGCTACACAGAAGACACTCCAAAACTGAAATGGAAGATAACGGACGAGAAGAAGAAGGTGCTTGACTATGAATGCAAGCGTGCCACTTGCTCATTCCGTGGTCGTGAGTACGAGGCATGGTTCACGGAGGACATCCCTCTCAGTTATGGTCCTTGGAAGTTAGGTGGTCTGCCAGGCCTGATTCTTGAAGTGGCTGACAAGAAGAATGAATATCACTTCACCGCTACAGGCATCGAGAAGCCTAAAGAGACAAAGTACATTCAGTTGCTCGATGAACCATCTATTCAACCTATTAAACGCGAGAAAGCCATGCGGACAGAGGCTATGATTCATAAGGATCATGGTGCTTTCGCTGCTGACTACGGTGTAAAATTCTCCTTGGAAGGATTGGAGCATCAGCCAATGCCCTA
>DCIS01000118.1 GCA_002317475.1 Prevotellaceae bacterium UBA1720
GGATATTTGCGAGCAAAGAAATGCTTGCCTTCCTCCAATTGTTGCGTAACGCTTTTCCCACCTTGGCAATACTCAGGATTAAATGTCTGGTTGTTGCAGAATGTACAACCTCCCCATCCCACTCGTCCATCACGGTTGGGACAGGTAAAACCGGCATTGATGGATATCTTCTGCACCTTCACACCCAGTTGCTCTTTCAGCCAAGTACCATAATCCTTCATCTGCACACAAAGTTAGAGAAAAAAATGAAGAAATGTGCATTATTGCGGATAATTTTGCGTAACTTTGCCCAAAAGAATCAAAGATATGAAGAAAATACTTATGTGCCTCGTTGCTGCCTTGTCATGTGTGACAACTTATGCAGGCGAGGATATGACTATCAGTGAAGTTGCAACTGGTGTGTACAGCGCACGTGGCGTATCGGGTATGAACCCACTATCAGATGGCGAGAGTTTTGCCCGTATTGAGGATGGAAAACGAATCGTGGCCTACAGTTTCAAGACGGGTGAGCAGACGGCTGTACTGTTTGATGCCCAGAACACCAAAGGAAGTGCCAAGATAGATTGGCTGGATGGATACGTGATGAGTCCAGACGCGAAGAACATCCTGATCCGTACCAAGACAGAAAGCATTTACAGACGTTCCTACACCGCTGTATATTATATATATAATGTACACAACCGTACCCTTGAACCCCTAAGCGAAGGTGGTGCACAGGAGACTCCCAAGTGGAGCCCTGATGGTACGATGGTGGGCTTTGTACGTGGTGGCAACCTCTTCATCGTAAAGTTGCTTTTCAACAACGCTGAGGTGCAGGTAACCAAGGATGGTGAATACAACAAGATCATTAATGGTAAGCCTGACTGGGTATACGAGGAGGAATTCATGACCAACTGTTCCTTTGACTTCAATGCCGACAACACCATGCTGGCCTGGATACGCTATGACGAGAGTGAGGTTCCTCTGTATAGTTTCCCCTTGTTCAAAGGCATGTATCCCGAACAGCAGGAATATGCTGAGTATCCCGGACAGTACCTCTACAAATACCCCGTAGCTGGTGCACGTAACAGCAAGGTCAGCGTACATACCTTTGATATCAAGAGTCGTGTGATACGCGAGATGAAACTGGGTTTGAACGAGGAGGACTATATTCCTCGTATCAAGTTTACCAGCGATGCCAACAAACTGGCTATCTTCACCATGCCTCGCCATCAGGATCGTCTGGATGTCTATATGGCCAATCCTCGTAGCAGCGAGTGTAAGATGGTGGTTCGTGACGAGGTAAGTCCTTATATCACAGAGGATATGTACGAAAGCATCACAATGATACCTGGTGGATTTGTCTTCTGCTCAGAGCGTGATGGTTGGAACCATCTCTACCAGTACGACCTCAACGGCAATCTTCGCAAACAAGTCACCAAGGGACAGTTTGAGGTGCTTGACTTCTACGGTTATGACGAGAAGACAGGTGCTTTCTACTACTCGACAAATGAAGGCAGTCCACTTCGCTCTGTAGTGTGCAAGACAGATGCCAAGGGTAAGGTGACTCGCCTCACTCAGCGCGAGGGTACGAATAGTGCTATGTTCAGTGCTTCATACAAGTATTTCGTAAATACCTACAGTAGCATAGACTGTCCTCCCCTCTATCAGGTTTGTGACGCTAATGGCAAGACGCTGCGCGTTTTAGAGGATAACAAGGACTTGCTAGAGAAACTCTCGACCAAGAATCTCGGTAAGAAGGAGTTCTTCACCTTCAAAACCAGCGAAGGTGTTGAACTGAATGGTTGGATTATCAAACCCTGGAACTTTGACCCCAACAAGAAATACCCCGTCATCATGACACAGTATGGAGGTCCTGGCAGTCAGCAGGTTAAGGATATGTGGAATATCGGCAACTGTGGTGGTGCTGCCCTGGAACAGTACATGGGTCAGCAGGGCTTCATCAGTGTCTGCGTTGATGGTCGTGGCACAGGTGGACGTGGTGCAGCTTTTGAGAAGCAGACTTACCTTCACCTGGGTGTCTTAGAGGCTAAGGATCAGGTAGAGACAGCCTTGTATCTGCAGACCCTCCCATACGTGGATGCTAAGCGTATAGGTATCTGGGGATGGAGTTTTGGTGGTTTCAATACGCTGATGAGTATGAGTGAAGGACGTCCCGTCTTCGCTGCTGGTGTGGCTGTAGCTCCTCCCACTTGTTGGCGCTACTACGACAGCGTGTACACCGAGCGTTTCATGCGTACCCCAAAGGAGAATGCAGATGGTTATGCTGAGAGTTGTATCAGCAGGGCTGACAAGTTGAGTGGCAAGGTGCTTATCTGCCATGGAATGGCTGATGATAACGTACACTTCCGCAATGTAGCCGAGTATGTTGAGGCTTTGGTACAGGCCAACAAGACCAACTTCAAGCAACTATGCTTCACCAATCGCAACCATTCCATCTATGGTGGCAACACACGTACCTTCCTCTACACCAACCTCATTGAATGGTTCCAGGACAACATGAAGTAATCA
>DCIS01000012.1:0-664 GCA_002317475.1 Prevotellaceae bacterium UBA1720
TAACGATATTGAAACCACGCTTAACCAATTCCTCTGCCAATACTGCAGCATTCTTCTTTACCTGCAAAGCCCACTCCTTGAACTCGGGAGTCAGTGCCTCACCAAAAGCAACTGCCTTAGCAGCAATAACGTGTTCCAGAGGACCACCCTGCTGACCGGGGAATACAGCACTGTTGAGCAGAGCTGACATCATCTTGATTTCGCCCTTAGGAGTCTTCTTGCCCCAGGGATTGGGGAAGTCCTTGCCCATCAGAATGATACCACCACGAGGACCACGAAGAGTCTTGTGGGTAGTAGAGGTTACAATGTGAGCATATTTAACAGGATTCTCGAGCAAACCAGCAGCAATAAGACCAGCAGGGTGAGCCATGTCGATCATCAGCAGAGCACCTACTTCATCTGCAATCTTACGCATACGTGCATAATCCCATTCACGGCTGTATGCCGAACCACCACCGATAATCAGTTTGGGCTGACATTCCTTTGCCAGACGCTCCATCTCGTCATAGTCAACACGACCAGTCTCCTTGTTCAGGTTGTAACCTACGGGCTTGTAGAGAATACCACTGGTGTTAACCAATGAACCATGACTCAAGTGACCTCCGTGATCGAGGTTAAGGCCCATGAAGGTGTCACCGGGATTCAGCACGGTAAGAAGTACTGC
>DCIS01000012.1:801-6765 GCA_002317475.1 Prevotellaceae bacterium UBA1720
TAACCCTCAGCATACTTGTTGGTGAGGCATGAACCCATAGCCTCCATTACCTGAGGACTTACAGAGTTTTCACTGGCAATCAACTCGATACCACGAGATTGACGCTGGTTTTCTTCTTCGATCAGTGCAAAGATTTCGTTGTCTCTTTTCATAATCTTGATACCTTAATTTAACTTGAAATATGTATTATTTTTTACTTAGTTCTACTTCTTCACGAGCAAGCTGGGTGTTGCAATAATGGCAGCACATTGTACCTGTGGTGTGGTCAATGACACGGAAGTGTGTACTCATAGGTTCATTGTTAGTGATGCACTTGGGGTTCTTGCAACGAATGATACCAATCAGCTCATCGGGTAGGGTGACGGTCTTTTTCTCTACGATTTCGTAATCTTTGATAATGCAGAGTGACACATTTGGCGTGATAGCAGCCAGCTGGTTAAGTTCCTCATCTGTAAAGAATTTATTGGCAATCTTGATGATGCTCTTATGTCCCATCTTCTTGCTCTTCAGGTTATAACCTACAGTTACGGCAGTACGGCACTCCTCAAGATGCAGCAGGTTCACTACAGCAAACAGCTTATCTGATGGTATGTGGTCAATGACAGTTCCGTTCTCCAGTGCTGCCACTTGTAATTCTTGACGCTTCATGATGTTAGTTTTCAATAATTGTTTTATCAGCTTTTACTTCCTCCAAGGTAATGCCCAGTGCATCACAGATCAGGGCTTGGCGTGCATAGAGTCCGTTTCCGGCTTGCTGGAAATAGTATGCATATGGTGTTTCGTCAATGCTGTATTCAATCTCATTGACACGGGGAAGTGGGTGAAGGATCTTCAGGTTGTCCTTTGCCTTTGTCAGCATATTGCGCTTGAGTAAGTAGCAATCCTTGACACGCTCGTATTCCATCAAGTCAGAGAAACGCTCACGCTGCACACGTGTCATATAAAGAATATCTGCACCAGCTATAGTATCTGCATCAAAATCCTTGTGCTCTATGTAGTTGATATTATGATCCTTGCAATACTGCTTGTAAATCTCTGGCATGGCCAACTCATCAGGAGCAATGAAGTGGAATGTAGGATTGAAATGACGCATGGCCATAAGTAGGCTGTGTACGGTACGTCCGTATTTCAGGTCTCCAACCATATAAATCTGCAAGTTGTCCAATGTACCCTGTGTCTTCCAGATACTATAAAGATCAAGCATGGTCTGTGAAGGATGCTGGTTTGCTCCATCTCCAGCATTAACGATGGGTATGGGTGCTACCTCACTGGCATAACGTGCTGCTCCTTCCAGATAGTGACGCATCACGATGATATCGGCGTAGTTGCTGACCATCATAATGGTGTCCTTCAAAGTCTCTCCCTTAGTTCCACTGGTAACCTTTGGATCAGCGAATCCAATTACCCTGGCACCAAGTCTATTGGCTGCAGTCTCGAAACTAAGACGTGTTCGTGTGGATGGCTCAAAGAATAGTGTAGCCACAACCTTACCTTGGAGAAGCTGTCTGTTGGGGTGACGTTCAAACTCTTCTGCCATGGTTATAAGATACTCAATTTTCTCTCTTGTATGCTCGGCAATTGTTACCAAGCTACGGGGCTCATTTCTTTTCATTTTACCGTGCTTGAGTTCATTTTGGCATGTCCAAAGCATGCACTTTATCAAATTTCGCTTCAAAGTTAACAATAATTTTTTGTTCTTCCTATAGTCTGTTAAATTTTGAAGAACTTTTTGTTGCGAAATGCGTTTTTATAAATAAAATTATGTATCTTTGCACAAAATATCCCCTTTTGCGAAAACGCAGAAAAAAGAATATGAAACACATAAGAAGAAATATTTTTATCACCATCTGGTTGTTTATTATTGTGTGCCTTGGTGCAACAGTATGGTTCTTCTACAACGTTTTTGAAGGAGCCATTGGCTATATGCCCAATATCGAGCAGCTTGAAAACCCCGTAAATAAGTTTGCCAGTCAGATATTCACTGCTGATGGAAAACAAATCGGTACATGGAGTTACAGTTCAAATAATCGCATTCTGGTGGATTATGATGAATTGTCTCCCTGGTTGGTTCAGGCCTTGGTTGCAACTGAAGACGAACGATTCTTTGATCACTCAGGCATAGATTATCGTGCACTGACCCGTGCTGTTGTCAAGCGTGGTTTATTACGTCAGAAAAATGCAGGTGGTGGTAGTACCATTACCCAGCAGTTGGCAAAGCAGTTGTTTAGTGAACGTGTTCAGAGTGAGCACCAACGTCTGATGCAGAAACCCATAGAATGGGCCATTGCTCTAAAGTTGGAGCAATATTATACAAAGGAGGAGATTATCACCCTGTATCTTAGTTATTTTGATTTTTTGCATAATGCAGTTGGTATCAAGTCTGCTTCAAACATTTACTTTAATGGAAAAGAACCTAAGGATCTTTCCATCAATGATGCAGCCATTTTGGTAGGTATGTGCAAGAATCCTTCCTATTATAATCCCGTTTCACATCCAGAACGGTGTGAGGCACGACGTAATGTAGTCATTGATCAGATGTGTCGTGCTGGATATCTGACAGACATGCAGGCAGACAGCTGTAAGGCAATTCCCTTGCTCATCGACTTTAAACCACAAGACTTTAAGGAAGGTGATGCAACGTACTTGCGTGAGTTCCTTCGTCAGGTACTGCATGCAAAGCGTCCCGTAAGAAGCCAATATGCCTCTTGGCAGGGACAGAAATACTACGAGGACTCTCTTGCTTGGGAAAACGACCCATTGTATGGTTGGTGCAATAAACACACCAAACGTGATGGTACGCCCTACAATCTTTATACAGACGGACTTAGAGTCTACACGAGTGTTGATTCCAGAATGCAGAAATATGCTGAGCAGTCTTTACACGATCATCTTAACAATACCTTGCAACCTGCATTCTTCCAGGAACTGAAGAAAAACAAGAACGCTCCATACGCAAGTAATTTGACTGCACAAAAACGCCAGGAACTGATACGCTCTGCTATGCGTCAGTCTCCAAGATGGTCTGAGATGAAGCGTGATGGATGTTCTGAAGATGAAATCATTAAGTCTTTTAACACCAAACTCAAGATGAGTGTCTATACAATGAATGGTGCGAAAGATACCACGATGACACCACTTGATTCCCTTCTGTATTACAAGAGTTTCCTACGTTCATCCTTCATGTGTATGGATAATGCAACTGGTGATGTGAAGGCATACGTTGGTGGTATTGACTATGCTCACTTCCAATATGATATGGTGACATCAGGTAAACGTCAGGTGGGTTCAACAATTAAACCTTATCTATATTCATTGGCTATGGATAATGGCATGACACCCTGCGACGAAGTGCTGAACGTACAACGCACTTTCCAGGTTGGCAACTCTACCTGGACACCTCGAAACAGCGGAGGAAGTAGAGTAGGTGAGTTGGTGACCCTTCGATGGGCCTTGCAAAACAGTAACAACTGGATTTCCGCATACCTTATTAATGAATTATCTCCAGAGCAGTTTGTGAATACCCTTCATCAGTTTGGTATCAAGGATCAAAGTCTTAAGCCCTCTTTGTCACTTTGTCTGGGTTCATGCGATATCAGTTTGGTGGAAATGGTTTCTGCCTATACAGCATTCACCAACAAGGGTATTTGTCGCCATCCACGTTTTGTGACAAGAATTGAAGATGCAGATGGCAATATCATTGCAGACTTCCGTGACCGTGATGGTTGGAACTTCTATTATCAGCCTATCAGCGAATCATCCAGTTATCGTATGATCAGTATGATGCGTGCCGTGATGGATGGTGGTACAGGTAGTCGTATGCGCAACCGTTATGGCATCTCTTCACCTATGGCCGGTAAGACAGGTACGACGAATGACAATTCTGATGGTTGGTTTGTTGGTTATACCCCACAACTTACCTTTGGTGCCTGGGTAGGAGGTGATGAACGTAATATCCACTTTGCCAGTATGGCCAATGGTCAGGGAGCTGCTGCAGCCCTTCCCATTGCGGCTATGTTTATGCAGAAGGTTTACGCCGACAAGAGTCTTGGCATTGACCCAAATGCTCAATTTGATATCCCCATGGATCATCAGGATTGTAATGCATACGGTGACTCTGAAGGTGATTCTATTGACGGTGAAGAATTTGACGAATTGCTTCTATGATATGGGAGTTAGACATTGAATCAATACAAGCATTTTTAATCTATTGATACTACAAAGCAAATGAAATACTTAGGAATTATTCCTGCCAGATATGCCTCAACAAGATTTCCTGCCAAACCATTGGCTCTTCTTGGAGGTAAGACCGTGATACAACGTGTTTATGAGCAGGTTGTAGGTGTGCTGGATGATGCCGTTGTTGCTACTGATGATGACCGTATCTATCAGCACGTACTCTCGTTTGGTGGAAAGGCTGTCATGACAAGCACCAGTCACAGAAGTGGTACGGATCGTTGTTGGGAGGCCTATACCAAGGTTGGAGAGGGCTATGATGTGGTTGTAAATATACAGGGTGATGAACCCTTTATCCAACCAGATCAGCTTCATGAAATCTGCAATTGTTTTCAGGACGAAACGACTCAGATAGCTACTCTTGTCAAACCGTTCCTTTCCACAGATAGTATTGAAGCACTCCTTAATCCTAATAGCCCTAAAGTTGTGGTGGATAAGGAGATGCATGCTCTGTATTTCTCCAGAAGCGTAGTACCTTACCTCCGCGGTGTTGAGCAAAAAGAATGGTTGCATAAGCATACGTACTACAAACACATTGGTCTTTATGCTTATAGGGCTGAGGTGCTCAGACAAATCACCTCTCTGCCTCAAGGTGTGTTGGAGTTGGCTGAGAGCCTTGAACAGTTACGCTGGATTGAGAACGGCTACAACATCAAAGTGGGCATAACCAATCAGGAAACTATCGGTATTGATACGCCAGAGGATTTGGCTCGTGCAGAAGTATTCCTGAAAAGTCTGAATAATTAAAATATATAGAACTTCGGTTGTAGATGAATATAAAAAGATATCTATTTGTAATATTGGCTCTTGACGCTATGTTACTACATGCTCAAGAGATAAAAATCGGAACGTATACATTCCCTGATGGTGCTGTCTACCAGGGTGACCTTTTTAAAGGTAAACCCTATGGCAAGGGCACAACTACATTCCCAACAGGTGATACGCACACAGGTGAATATGTAAAAGGAAGACGTCAGGGACAGGGTGTCTATCAATTTGTTGATGGCGAAAAATATGAAGGTGAGTGGTTCCAGGATCAGCAACATGGTATGGGCACTTTCTATTTTGCCAATAATAATAAATATGTAGGCATGTGGTATCGTGATTATCAGCAGGGTAATGGTACGATGTATTATTACAATGGTGATGTCTACAAAGGCAACTGGCTAGAAGACAAACGTGATGGTCAGGGTTCCTATACTTTCTCTACTGGCGAGACTTATGTTGGTGCCTGGAAGAATGACAAGAAACATGGAAAAGGTCGTTTTGACTGGAAAAACGGCAATTCGTACGATGGTTTCTGGCGTGAAAACCTTATGAATGGTAAGGGCACGTATACCTATGCCTCTGGTGATTCTTATTCCGGAGATTGGCTGAATGGAAAGCAACATGGTCGTGGAATCTACCATTTCCACAATGGTGACCGTTATGAAGGAAGTTATGTGGAAGGCGAACGATCGGGTGAGGGCGTATTCTTCTTTGCCAATGGTAATAAATACAGTGGTTCGTTCAAACATGGTGCACAGGAAGGTGAAGGTACCTACACCTGGAGCAATGGTGACGTCTATAAAGGCAGTTGGCTGAACAATCAACCACATGGTAAAGGTCTCCAGTCATGGAAGAATGGTGATGTCTATGAAGGACGTTGGCAGAATGGTTTGATGGATGGTGAAGGCGTTCTTCGTCTGGCTGATGGTACAAAGTTCAAAGGTTCCTTCAAGAATGGTCATA
>DCIS01000012.1:6775-9884 GCA_002317475.1 Prevotellaceae bacterium UBA1720
ATGGTTATGGCATTATGGAAGATGCTGATGGAAACCGTTTTGAAGGCAACTTCAAGGATGGCGAGAAAGACGGACCTTTCATAGAAAAAGACAGGAATGGCAATGTAGTCCGAAAGGGCGTATATGTTAATGGTGTTGCCAAAGAGTAGATAGCTACAATCCTCTATCTAACTTACTTAAAATAGATTATCCCTGACTATTTTCCTAAATAATACCAAAATACTATGGTTTGCAAATCAAAATCTACTAAGAAAGTCGCTGCCAAAAAGACTTGTCAGCTTAAATTGGTGAAGAACGACAAATGGCTTGAGCCTTTTGCTGAGGCCATAGAAGGCCGTCATCAGATGGCAGTAAATAAAATAAATGAGTTAACCCAGAATGGTAAAACAACCTTGTCAGATTTTGCCAGTGGTTATCTGTATTTTGGTCTTCATAGAACAGACAAGGGTTGGGTGCTTCGTGAATGGGCTCCCAATGCTACTGCAATTTACCTTGTAGGTGATTTCAATGAATGGCAAGAGAATGAGAAGTATGCCCTCAAACGTCAGAAGAATTCTGGCAACTGGGAGATCAAACTACCTGCTAAGGCATTGCATCACCAGGATCTATACAAGCTTAGTATTCATTGGGATGGTGGACAAGGTGAAAGAATACCTGCTTGGGTTCGCCGAGTAGTACAAGACCCTGTAACAAAGATATTCAGTGCTCAGGTTTGGGCACCTGAAGAGGAATATGTATGGCAGACAAAGAAATTCAAGCCCAACACCTCACCTTTATTTATATATGAGTGTCATGTCGGTATGGGGCAGGATGCTGAAAAGGTAGGCTCGTATGATGAATTCCGATTGAATGTATTGCCTCGTGTAATCAAGGATGGCTATAATTGCATCCAGATCATGGCCATTCAGGAGCATCCTTATTATGGCAGCTTTGGTTATCATGTCAGCAATTTCTTTGCTGCAAGTAGTCGTCAAGGTACCCCTGAAGAACTGAAAGCTTTGATTGATGAAGCACACAAGAACGGTATTGCTGTGATCATGGATATCGTACATAGTCATGCCGTAAAGAATGAGATGGAAGGTATTGGTAACCTTGCAGGTGATCCTTGTCAGTACTTCTACGAGGGAGGACGTCGTGAACATCCAGCATGGGATAGCCTTTGCTTCGATTATGGTAAGAACGAGGTGCTTCATTTCTTGCTGTCTAACTGCAAATTCTGGATGGAGGAATATCATTTTGACGGTTTCCGATTTGATGGTGTGACCTCTATGCTCTATTACAGTCATGGATTAGGTGAGGCCTTCTGTGGCTATGGTGATTACTTCAATGGTGGTCAGGATGATAATGCTATTTGTTATCTAAGTCTTGCAAATGAACTCATTCATCAGGTCAACAAGAATGCTATTACCATTGCAGAAGAGGTAAGTGGTATGCCTGGACTTGCTGCTCCTTTTAAAGATGGTGGTTATGGTTTTGACTATCGTATGGCCATGAATGTGCCTGATTACTGGATTAAGACTATCAAGGAACTCAAAGATGAGGATTGGAAGCCCAGCAGTATGTTCTGGGAGTTGACAAACCGCAGAGCAGATGAGAAGACAATCTCTTATGCTGAAAGTCATGATCAGGCCCTGGTAGGTGACAAGACGATCATTTTCCGCCTCGTTGATGCTGATATGTATTGGCATTTCAAGAAGGGAGATGAGACCTACATGGCAGAACGTGGTATTGCCCTTCACAAGATGATCAGATTGCTTACTGCCAGTACCATTAACGGAGGATACCTGAACTTCATGGGAAATGAGTTTGGACACCCAGAATGGATTGACTTCCCACGTGAGGGCAATGGTTGGAGTCACAAGTATGCGCGTCGTCAGTGGAACTTGGTAGATAACAAAGAGTTATGCTTCCATTACCTAGGTGATTTTGATGAGGAGATGCTCAAAACATTGAAGATGGTGAAGAGTATCCAGAAAACACCCGTTCAGGAAATATGGCATAACGATGGTGATCAAGTTCTGGCTTATCAACGTGCAGACCTGTTGTTTGTTTTCAATTTCTCACCCAACAAGAGTTATGACGGATACGGTTTTATGGTTCATCAAGGTGCCTGGGAATATGTCCTTAACACTGACAACAAAGCCTTTGGTGGAAATGGCCTGAATGATGATTCAGTAAAGCATCTCACTAATTTTGATCCTCTGTTGGCACGAGACAATAAGGGATGGCTTCAACTTTACTTGCCCGCTCGTAGTGCATGTGTACTCAAATTGGTTGATTAGTTTCTCATAAGTAAACAAAGGATAATGAACTATGCAATAGCAAGAACAAGAAAAGCGTCACAGATGGTTAATGCCATCTGTGCACTTTTGTTTATAGTGTTTTGTTCTTGCTATCTTATTCTTTTCCAGCGTGACTATCTCAGTTTTGCTCAGCATTATTATTCACATGGCAGGAATGTTGATCATGGATATGTTATCCCTGTTTTGCTGACTTTTGCGTTGTCAGCCTTAGGTTTTTTCCTTCAGAGAATCATTCATCTACCCATACGTTTTCGTGCTCTGCATTGGTTTCCTTCACTATTTTTATTGTCCTTATTTGGTAGTGTAGAATTAGATGGGTTTACGAATCATATCTCTTCATCTGGCATTTGGCCTTATTTGATTGCTGTTCCTGTATTTGGTTTTGCTTTGTATGTAGCTGTCTATATACAAGAGAATCGAAGCGAGAATGCTTCGTTTTCACAACTCTGCTGGTCTAACCTGTCTATGTTGTTCGTTGGATTCTCTCTTGTGGTTGTCTTTTCAAATACAGATGAACACTTTCATCAGGACCTCCGTATAGAGAGAGCTTTGGGTGAAGAAAGGTATGAAGATGTTTTGCATCAAGTTGAGCAATGCAATCGTCGTTCACCCTTTATAACAACAATGTGTGCTTATTCGTTGTGTCAGCAAGGTAGGCTTGGTGAAGATTTCTTCTATTATGCTGATGACAATGGAAGTTCCTCTCTCTTGCCTTTGCCTATTGATAGTCTTCGACCTTGGGATATTTCATCATTATATAAATCGTGTATTGGTGGAGTATCTTCTACAGATTCGAATGTAAGAAT
>DCIS01000021.1:0-270 GCA_002317475.1 Prevotellaceae bacterium UBA1720
CCGTGAAGCTCTGCAACCCCAACACCGAGAGCAACGAGACTCAGCAGAAGACTCAGAACGGCTTCGGTCTGGTGAGCAAGGCAGTGAGCGAGTGGATCAAGACCAACAAGGTTTCGACCGGTAGCGCAAACACCGACTACAAGAAGGTGAAGAAGAGCTACGATGCTCAGAACAAGTATGCTACCCTCCGTGGCTTCATGATTGCCAAGGGTATGTACACCGTCAGTGGCAGTGGTTCAAGCCTTGCAGTGACCGTCGACGTGGATGCTC
>DCIS01000021.1:311-551 GCA_002317475.1 Prevotellaceae bacterium UBA1720
CCTTTGGCATCCTGAGTGCATCAGGCAGTGGTGACACTGGCGACACCCCAGGTAACGCAGGTGGTGGCTACATGTAAACGGACCCCCCGACCCCCTTTAGGGGGAGGAGGGGTTACGGAGACCTCGCTCAAAGGCAGTGAATAATGGGGTCTGACCCCATTATTCACTTTGCAACCACCTTGAATAATGGGGTCTGACCCCATTATTCACTCTGCAACCACCTAACATTGAGAGATTTAA
>DCIS01000021.1:603-1021 GCA_002317475.1 Prevotellaceae bacterium UBA1720
TCTGACCCCATTATTCACTTACAACCAATCACGCATGGAAAACAAGAACTCAAATGTGACCATCGCTCCCCCTAGCGAAGCGAAATGGGGGAGGTGCCCGAAGGGCGGAGAGGGTCTACTAGTGGGTCTGCAAGTGGGTATGCCTAGAGGACTACGCAACAACAACCCACTGAATATTCGGCACAGCAAGAGTCGCTGGAAGGGTATGGCCAAGACGCAGACGGATACGGCCTTCGTGCAGTTTGAATCCATGGCTTATGGGTACAGGGCAGCATTTGTGCTGCTCAGGACGTACCGCAAGAAGTATGGATGCAACACGCTACGCAAGATCATCTGCAGATGGGCTCCTCCCAACGAGAACAACACGGAAAGGTATATCCAGAACGTGAGCCTGTGGACGGGCATAAATCCTGACAAA
>DCIS01000021.1:1037-15261 GCA_002317475.1 Prevotellaceae bacterium UBA1720
CAAACTGATTGCCGGACAGGACGCAAACGCATACATCCAGATCGTGGCAGCCATGTCACGTATGGAGGTAGGGAAGCCTCTCTCCCCGCTGACACATACTCGAAAAGAACATTCAGTGCTTTCCGACTTCTCCCCGAGCGGGGAGAGGGCCTCGCAAAGCGAGAGAGCTGGCGCAGTGAATGCAGAGCCCTACGGCGACGAATGGATGATGGCACAAATTCTGGAGGGTTGGAGACTAGCAAACAAGTATTAACCTATAAAATCCGTATTTGCCCCTCAGCGGACGAATGTAACCATCCTCCCCCTTTAGGGGAAGTCGAAAAGCACTAAATGTTCTTTTCGAGTATGTATCAAAAGAGAGGGGGTCTGTATGAAGAAAGAAACCATAAAGTGGGCTGTTCAGATACTGATTAGTATTCTGACCGCCATCGCAACTGCACTGGGAACGAGCTCCTGCATAGCAGGAGAATTATAAATTATAAATTATAAATTATAAATTATAAATTGAGGGAAGTTAAAAATTAAAAATTAAAAATTAAGATTTAAGATTGGGGAAAATAAGAATTAAAAATTAAAAATTATAATTTGGGGGTTCTTCTCTCTCTTTTTTACCCCTCATAATCAAACTGCCGTCCGTGTGAACAGGGAAGATATGTGGGCTATCAGAATGCTCATGATCAGTCCACCTGCACCATACAGGAAGAGGTTGACGTCAGTACAATAGGCCAGGTAGAAGACGAAAGCTGTGCCTGACGCGAAACCCAGAAGGGCGGGACGAGCACCTACACGAGGCATGAAAACACCAATGAAGAAGAGGCTGCCCAAACCGCTGGTGAGAAGACCAAGGATGGTGTTGAAATAATCGATGAGGGAAAGGATATTCCATGAAGCCATCAACAAAGCCAGACAGACACCAATGATACCTGTGACAAAGGATGACCAGCGTGCTGTCAGCAACAGGGATTGGTCTGAAGACATCGGGCGTAGACGCTTGTAGAAGTCGATGGTGAAGGCTGTGGAGACACTGTTGATATTGCTGCTGACGGTGCTCATGGTAGCTGCAAAGATGGCAGCAATGAGCAGTCCGGCAATGCCCTGAGGCATCTTGGCCATCATGAAATATGGCAGGATGGTGTCACCCGAGCACATCGTGGGATCTAGTTCGCCAGGGTGTGTCTGGATGAACGTATAAAGACCTGTACCGATAAAATAAAAGACGAGCGAGACGCAGATACACATGAAGGCATTGAGCACGATGCTGCGTGATGCGCTGCGTACATCGGGTGTGGTGACATATCGCTGAATGACGGTCTGGTCGCTGGTGTAGGATATGAGATTGTTGGCCAAACCACCTACAATGGCCACCCAGAAGGTGACGGTGCGATAGTCCCATGACCAGTCAAAGAGTTGCATCTTGTGAGCTTCTGAGGCAATCCCGAAGTAACCCTCTACCCCACCCTCGGTGTGGAACATCAGCCAGAAAGCAAGGAAGAAAGCACCACCCACCAGTACGGCTCCCTGAATGACGTCGCCCCATATCACTGCCTCAATGCCACCCATGGCGCAATAGGCTACGGTGACAATGCCAATCAAAAGAATGCACAGGACAATGTCAATACCTGTGACAGCTGACAGAGCAAGGCTGGGCAGATAGATGATCAATGCCGTACGTGCCAGCATGTAGATGATGAACATGGCGCTGGAGACGAGCCGGGTGGTAAGATTGAAACGCTGTTCCAGATACTCGTAGGCACTGGTGATGTTGGCATTACGGAAATATGGCAGATAGTAACGTATGACAAAAAGCGCAACGATGACCGTAGTGGCCAGGATGGGATAATAAGTCCAGTTGGTGGCATAGACCTTGGCCGGAATGCCCATGAAGGTAAGCGAACTGACCATCGTGGCATAGATACTGATGCCTGCTGCCCACCAAGGTATGCGTCCACCACCACGGAAGAAGTCGTTGGTGTTCTGGTTGCGATGCATGAAATACACACCGATACAGAGCATCAGCATGAGGTACAGGGCAAGCGTTATCCAGTTGAGAGTTCCGAACATGGTTGAGGGGTTAGAGCTTAGAGTTGAGAGATGAGAGATGAGGGATGAGCGAGGTTATTTGGGCAGTAGTTCGATGGCGTCAGACATGGAGATCTGATGGTTGCCCTTATAGGCTACGAGGAAGGCATCGGGGAATGTCTCGCGCACCTTCTCGAGGAGTTTGCGTGCACCAGCATAATCCTTGGTTGTGCCACAGAGGTACTTGTAGAGTCCGTCACGTTCTACGACCAGGAGGTCTTTCAGTCCCTTGAATCTTGGATCAGTGGGTTGCAGTTTGGCACGTAGTGAGAATATCTGCACACTGAAGAGAAGTGGCTCGTCGAGTTCCTCGGGTTCCTCGGTATCTACAAGCAATTTGGAATCCTGTGATTCTTTTGTAACAACAGGTTTGGTGGGGGTGACCGTAGTCTGCGTAACTGCCGTCTGAGTAGTAGTGGCTGCAGTAGCAGTGGTAGTAGCAGATGTTGGTTGAGTGGTAACGGGTTGAACTACAGTGGGCTGCGTAGTGGTGGGTTGCGTTGTTTCAGCCTGTGCAGGCTTTGCGTCAGCCAGATAGGTTTCTGTCAACTTCTCAGGTCCCTTGCCCTCGGGGATGACGTTCTGGTTGGATTTACCACCTGTGCGTCGGAGTAGCGCCAAGGTGCTCTGTATCTTGTCCCTGTCCACCGTCTCGTTGTAATCCTTCAATCCACGATAGATGCATTGAGCGATTTCCTCTTGTCCCTCCTTGCTGGTCATGTAGCGCTCCTCGCTGGGAGTAGAGAGGAAACCTATCTCCGTGAGAATAGCAGGCATCTGTGTGTAGAGGCATACATAGTAACGCTCGCGCTTTACGCCACGACTGATGGGACGACCCACCTGGCCGTAGTATTTCTGCATCATCCAGGCCATAAGCTCGCTCTTCTGAATATTCTTCTTGCGCAGACGTTCCAGGTTACGGTCGTTGGTACCGTCCTGAGGACCATAGAAAGTCTCTGTGCCACAGATGGTGTTGACACCAGGTGCGAAGTTGACATGAACGCTGAGGAACAGTTCGGCATTGGCACTGTTGGCAAAGACACAACGCTGGTCGAGTGTGAGGTATTTGTCGTACTCACGTGTCAGTTTGACCGTGATGCCGGGAATGTTGGCACGAACCAATTCGGCTACACGCTTGGCAATCTTAAGATTGATGTCCTTCTCCATCGTCATCGATGTCTCGCAACCGTGATCATTGCCGCCATGACCGGGGTCAATAACCCAGACTTTGCGAACCTTTGCCGTGAGGATAATAGGACAAATCAGTGTAAAAAATAAAAATATGTATCTGCGCATGAACGGGCATATAGGGGTTTCAACGTGCAAATGTACAAAAATTTAGGCACTTATACGTTATGGTTTGCAAAAAAAGTAGTAATTTTGCAACATGAGCGATGGAAATTTCAATAGGGCCTTATTGCCCCATACCCCTTATGCCAGTGGCATGAAAGCTGGCAAACAGATAGCCAAGATGAAGGCTGTGGAGGTCTTCAAGGCACAACTGAAAAGAATCTGCCCCACCCTTGATGAGGAAAACATCAAGCATGAGGCAGAATTATTTGAGCACGAACTGAGTGCTAAACTACAGTGACTTTTGCAGCCAGTGACTTGCACTTGTCACGGAGCGCGTCCTGTGAGGCATTGAGATCGTCCCAGCAAACGACAACACCCATACGGCGACCCACATGTGCAACGGGTTTCTTAAAGATACGGATATCCGTGCATGAAGCAGCGCAGACATCTGCTACACCTGTATAGTCAGGTTTGTCTGTCTCAACCTCAGAGAGGATGACGGCCGAGGTACCTTGGCGATAAAGGGTGATCTCGGGGATGGGCAGATGAAGCACGGCACGTGCATGAAGCTCGAACTCAGAGAGGTTCTGTGTCTGTGCCAGGGTAACCATACCCGTGTCATGTGGACGAGGAGACAGTTCGCTGAAGATGACACCCTCCTTCTCACTGACAAAGAATTCCACACCCCAGATACCAGCACCTGTCAGTGCAGCAGTAACCTTGGCAGCCATATCCTGTGCAACCTTCAGATGTTCAGAATTCATGACACGTGGCTGGAAACTTTCACGATAGTCGCCCCCCTTCTGAACATGACCGATAGGTGCGCAGAAAAGAGTGTTGCCATTCTGCTGGGTGACGGTGAGAAGGGTGATCTCGTAGTCGAAAGGTATGAACTGCTCTACGATAACCTCTTTCAAATCACCACGTGCACCACCACAGGCACACTCCCATGCAGCGGGCAGTTCTTCGGGTGTGTCTACCTTGCTCTGACCATGACCACTACTGCTCATCAAGGGTTTGATAATGCAGGGGAAACCAATTTCACGTGATGCTTCAACCAACTCCTCGTATGTCTTGGCATACTGATAGTTAGCGGTCTTCAAACCAAGTTCAGTATGAGCCAGTTCACGGATGGCCTTACGGTTCATGGTGAAGTTCACGGCACGTGCACTGGGTACAACCTGTATGCCACGCTCCTCACACTCGAACAGTTTCTCTGTACGGATGGCTTCAATCTCAGGAACGATGATGTCGGGATTGACCTCCTCGACCACCTTCATCAAGGCATCACCATCCAACATACTGAATACTCGACGCTCGTCTGCCACCTGCATGGCGGGTGCATCATCATAACTGTCGCAAGCTACGACATACTGTCCTAATCTTTTACAAGCTATGACGAACTCTTTACCCAGTTCGCCACTGCCTAACAATAAAATCTTTTTCACCTTTGTATTTACTATCTATTATTGATGTTGATCTCTCAGAAGATCATTTACTGTCTTAACGGGGTTGAAGGTCTCCAGTGGAACCTCCACGAAAACGGTGTTCCAGTTGCTCATGGCACCATTCCACAGTCCGGGAAGTTCGAGTGCCTTGAGTTCACGTCCACTCTTGCTCTTGTAGGAAATGAAGCCCGTAGCGGGATCAACGAACTTAGGCAAGTCGAACTTGTCACCCTTATAATCGCGGATAGCGCAAACGAGGTCAACGGGATTGAAGTGAGTGCCCTGGGTGAACATCTTCATGTACTCCTCGTTGTTGGTGTCAATCTGGCTGCTCTCGAGAATCTGCAGGCTAACACTGCCATCAGGATTGTATGCAAGGAATGGACCACCACCGGGCTCGCCGACATTCTTCACAACACCACAGACACGCATAGGACGATTGAGGATCTTGCGAAGAAGGATAACCAGTTCGGCATCCTCGAGGTCCTTGAGACCGGGCATATCTGTGAACAACTCGTGACGAACGAAATGTATCATTTCCAGTACCTGCTCATGACTGTACTTACCCGAGTCAAGCAGGTTGATGTATTCAAACACCTTCTTCTGCAAGCTTACCAAGACACCAGCAATGACCTGCTTGTAGGTAACGGTGGGCTGCTTCAGACGATCGGGCACTACATTGTCGATATTCTTGATGAAGACAACATCGCTCTGCAGGTCGCTCAGATTCTGAATCAAAGCACCATGACCACCTGGACGGAACAGCAACTTGCCATCATCGGTGCGGAAGGGTTCGTTGTCCATGGTAGCAGCAAGGGTGTCTGTGCTGGGCTTCTGCTCGCTGAAACTGACATGATACTTGATGCCATACTGCTGTTCGTATTCGGGAAGAACACGTTCTACCAGCTCCTCGAACAACTCGCGATGCTCGGTGCTGACGGTGAAGTGAACATCTGCCTCACCACGACTGCTGGCATAGAGCGCTGCCTCTACGAGATGCTCCTCCAGTGGGGTACGTGCTTCGTCAGCATAGCTGTGGAACTGAAGCAAGCCCTTGGGCAACTGACCATAGTTCAGACCATCAGCGCCTAACATATTGGCTACAACAGACTTATAGTCACCCTCGGCTATCAGGGCATCAACTCCCTTGCCTTCATTTACATGGCATGCATCATCCAGGGCAGCAAAGAATGCAAAGTCGTGGATATGCTCGAAATACTTCTTCTCGAAATCAGTGGTGGGAACGTCATATTCAGCATCCAGGAACTCGAACATGTTCTTGAACATACGACTGGCAGCACCGCTGGCAGGAACGAACTTGGTGATATGGTGACCCTCCTCCATATAAGCCTTCCAGGCAGAAACATACTGGGCTGTCTCTTCGTCTGTGGGGCGAAGAATGCCATTGCCAACTGAAGCTGCTGCACGAAGTTTCAAGAAGGGGAAACCCGTACGGAAATTCTCTAACTGAGCTGTAATCTGCTCTTCACTGATGCCCTTCTGGAGAAGCATCTCTTTGTCTTGAGGTGTTAACATATAAGTATGGTTTTCGGTTTTCGTCACAAATTTACTAAAAAAGATTTAATAAGGTCCTATTTTCTCAAGATTATTTCGTAACTTTGGCAAAGATAAACATGCGTACATCATATAAATATAATAATTACCTGACTGTGCGTACTAAAAAAGAAGATGATGACAGAACGCTCCTTTTTCACGGAAGACGAACATACTGAGGTGGTTTACCTCCACCACGAACTGATCAAACGTGCACATGATGTGCTGGTCAGTGGTGATGACACGCGCTTGAGAAGTTACCTGCAAAAGGCTATCGAAAGCGGTGATTTGATACGTGATGATTTTGGTCTGAATCCCGTGCTCTGTGACATGCAGACAGCCCTCATTGTAGCAGATGAGATAGGTATGACTCGCGGCAGTGTGATTGGCGTAATGCTGACCAGTGCCCTACGTTGTGGTGTGTGCACGATGGAGGATGTCAGGAAGGATTTCGGCGATGATGTGGCTACCGTGCTGCATGGTTTGGCACGTGTGGCTGAACTGTACAAGAAGACTTCGGCCATTGAGACTGAGAATTTCCGCCAGTTGCTGGTAAGCTTTGCTGAGGATATGCGTGTGATCTTCATCATGATTGCTAACCGTCTGAATGTCATGCGTCAGATCCGTGACACGGAGAATGACGAGGCACGACAGAAGATTGCTATGGAGTCGGCTTACCTGTATGCTCCATTGGCACATAAGCTGGGACTTTACAAACTCAAAAGCGAACTGGAAGACCTCTCCCTGAAATACATGGAGCATGATGCCTACTACCATATCAAGGAGTGCCTGAATGCTAAAAAGGCGAGTCGTGATGCCTACATCGCCAACTTCATTGATCCTATCGAAAAGAAGCTGGTAGAGGCAGGGCTGCATTTCCATATGAAAGGCAGAACAAAGAGCATACACAGCATCTGGCAGAAGATGAAGAAGCAAAAGGTGGATGTGGATGGCGTATATGATCTGTTTGCCATCCGTATCATTCTGGACTCACCCTATGAACGTGAGAAGCAAGACTGCTGGCAGGTGTTCAGTATCATCACCGACATGTATCAGAGCAACCCTAAGCGTATGCGTGACTGGTTGTCTGTACCGAAGAGCAATGGCTATGAAAGTCTGCACATTACTGTACTGGGACCAGAACAGAAATGGGTGGAAGTGCAGATTCGTACCGAACGTATGGATGATGTTGCCGAACATGGTCTGGCAGCACACTGGCGCTATAAAGGTATTCAGGGTACACAGGGCGGTACGGACGAATGGCTTGCCTCGATACGTGCTGCTCTGGAGAGCAATGACGACATGCAGTTGATGGACCAGTTCAAGATGGATCTGGTAGAGGATGAGATTTTCGTGTTTACTCCCAAAGGTGATTTGTTCAAGTTGCCGAAAGGGGCTACTGTGCTTGACTTTGCATACGCCATTCACACCAAGGTTGGTGACCACTGTATTGGTGCAAAAATTGGCAATAAGAACGTCACTATCAGACAACCACTGCAGAGCGGTGATCAGGTGGAGATACTTACGGCCACGAATCAGACTCCTAAACAGGACTGGGTGAACATCGTCAAGACCAGCAAGGCAAGGACGAAGATACGTCAGTCGCTGAAGGAGATGCAAGCTGGTCAGATCAGCATCGCCAAGGAACTCCTTGAGCGTAAGATGAAGAACAAGAAGATTGATGTACAGGAGGCAACGCTGATGCATACTATCAAGAAGTTGGGTTACAAGCACGTGACTGACTTCTACAAGGCCATTTCAGACGAAGCCATTGACATCAACACCATCATCGAGGAATACGAGGCACGTCGTCGCTTTGAGAAAGGAGAGGACGTCAAGAGCGACGTCAGAAAGGCTGATGAATTTGTAATGACCTCGAAAGACGAGCATCACAGAACCTCAAAGGACGAGGATGTGATGGTCATCGACAAGGACCTGAAAGGTCTGGACTTTCAGTTGGCTCGCTGCTGCCAACCCATCTATGGTGATGATGTGTTTGGATTCGTAACAGCCTCGGGTGGTATTAAAATTCACCGTATGGACTGCCCTAATGCTCCACAGATGAGAGAGCGTTTCGGCTATCGTATCGTCAAGGCTCGCTGGGCAGGCAAAGGTGGCAGTCAGTATGCCATCACACTTCATATCATCGGTAATGATGATCTGGGTATTGTGAACAATATCACGAGCATCATCTCCAAGGAAGAAAAAATGCTCATGCGCTCCATCAGTATTGACAGCCATGATGGTTTGTTCAGCGGACATCTGACCGTAATGCTCGATGATACCAGTCGTCTGCAGCAACTCATCAAGAAACTGAAGACCGTAAAGGGTGTGAAGAACGTAGAACGTTCACGTTAACTATCAATTCTCAATTTTCAATTCTGAAATTTTCATTTTGATTTATCCCAATAATTTTGAACATAAGATCTCATTCAACGAGATACGTGAGTTGCTGAAGTCGCATTGTCAGAGCAATATGGGACGTGAGCGTGTTGACGCTATCACCTTTCTGACCCATGCAGAGGACATCAACAAGCAGCAACAACATACTAAGGAATTCCTGAAACTTATGGAGGTTGAGGACGAAGTGCCGCAGATGGACTTCTTCGACCTCCGTGAGAGTATTCATCGTATACGAATTGGTGGTACCTATCTGGAAGAAGCTCAGATGTGGGACCTCAAGCGTTCGCTGGATACACTTCATTCCTTCATTGCCATTATACGTAGAGGCGAAAGAAAAGAAGGTGCTGGTCAGCATGACGAGCAACAACGCATAGAACGAGAAGGAAGATACGACGGTAGTGACTACCCTGCCCTATCTGAGTTGTCTGCTGGAGTGTTTACTTTCCATAATGTGACACGTAGGATAGAGCAGATTCTGGATAAGTACGGCAAAGTAAAAGATGAGGCAAGTGCTGATCTCTCACGCATCCGTCATGAACTGCGTAAGGCTGAGGGAAGCGTAGGAAGAACCTTGCAGAAGATCCTTTCCACTGTCAAGGCAGAGGGACTGATAGAACAGGATGTCAATCCTACTATGCGTGATGGCAGACTGGTCATTCCTGTCTCACCTTCCCTGAAACGACGTATAAGAGGTATTGTACATGATGAATCGGCAACAGGAAAAACCGTCTTTATAGAGCCTGCGGAGGTGGTTGAGGCCAACAATATGATACGCGAACTGGAGGCAGACGAACGTCGAGAGGTGATACGTATCTTGCAGGAATTCACAAACATGATTCGTCCCAATACACCGGAATTGTTGCGTGCATGGCAATTCCTGGCTGATTTGGAATATACACGTACCAAGGCTCAACTGACCACACAGATATCAGGTATCACACCCAATGTTGAGTCTCGTCCTGTTATCGACTGGACTCTGGCGCAGCATCCTTTACTTGCGCTTAACCTCAAGGCACATGGACGAAAAGTGGTACCCTTGGAAATAGCCTTAGGAACACGTAAGACGCTGGGAAAAGACCAGCGCATACTGATTATCAGTGGTCCGAATGCTGGTGGTAAGAGTGTGTGTCTGAAAACTGTTGCCCTGTTGCAATATATGCTACAATGCGGATTGCCTGTACCCATGGGTGAAAACTCAAGGTGTGGTGTTTTCCAAAGTCTATTCATTGATATTGGTGACGAACAGAGCATTGATGACGATCTGTCTACCTACTCCTCACACCTGCTGAATATGAAGAACATGATGCGTTCCTGCTCCAGCAGTTCGTTGTTGCTGATTGATGAGTTTGGTGGTGGTACGGAACCAACTATTGGTGGTGCTATGGCTGAGGCAATCTTGAGCAGATATCATCAGAAGAATACGTTTGGCGTGATCACTACCCACTATCAGAACCTGAAGCATTTTGCTGATGGGCATGAAGGAGTGGTGAATGGTGCCATGCTTTATGACAGGCATCAGATGCAACCTTTGTTTCAGTTGCAGATAGGCAATCCTGGTAGTTCGTTTGCCGTGGAGATTGCACGTAAGATTGGTATTCCCGAGGATGTCATCAATGAGGCTTCTCAGATTGTCGGCCAAGACTATATCGATGCTGACAAATATCTGCAAGACATTGTAAGAGATAAGAGGTATTGGGAGGGCAAGCGTCAGAACATCCATCAGCAGGAGAAGCAGATGCAGCAAACGATTGCTCGCTACGAGGATGAGGTAACTGACCTTCACGGACAGCGTCGTGATATTATCAAGAAAGCACGTGAGGAGGCACAGCAGATCATTGCTGATGCCAATGCACGCATCGAGGCTACTATTCGCGAGATCAAGGAGGCACAGGCTGAAAAGGAACGTACACGTGAAGCACGTCTTGACTTGCAAGAATTCCGTGATGCATTGGCTGACGAATCGACGATGAATGGACAGGATGACGCTGAGGCTATCGAGAAGAAGATGCAACAGATTGAAGCACGAAGAAAGAGAAAAGCTGAACGTCGTGCCAAAAAGAACCGTGAACAGGAAGAAAGTCTTCAAAGTGCCAACATCAATGGTTTACAAGATAATGATCATGCTGTTGGGACGAAAAGCAAAACAGTGCTGTCCGCACCAGAGACTGCCAAAAATGTGGTATGGGAGATTGGTTCGTTTTGCCGTATCAAAGGACAGAACTCTGTAGGAAAACTGGAGAATATTGATGGTAAGAGAGCAACAGTAGTGTTTGGTACTATGCGTACCATCGTGGATTTGAATCGTCTCCTTCCTGCAGAGAAACCCAAACAGGAAGCACTCACCCAGGTTGCAACCTATCTGAGCAAGGAAACACGAGAGGACATGCATCAACGCAAACTGAACTTCCATCAGGATATTGATGTGCGAGGTATGCGAGGTGATGAGGCATTACAGGCTGTCAGTTACTATATTGATGATGCAATCTTAGTAGGTGCATCACGAGTAAGGATTCTTCACGGAACAGGTAATGGCATATTGCGTCAACTTATCCGTCAGTATCTCAAAACCATCCCCTCTATCACTTCTGCACGAGATGAACATGTTCAGTTTGGTGGAGCAGGTATTACAGTGGTAGAGTTTTAATTTTGGAAAAACTAGAAAACCCTAGGAAAGCTTTACTTGATGAGCATCTGTAAGAGCTCGTGTCTGGTACCGTTGAAGACATTACAATCAACCTTACCCTTGATACCATCCAGTTGCCCATTGTCCGTATATTGCCACATTACCCACGGAGCGTCATAACCTAACTCCTCCTGGTAATAGCGAGCAATCCACAATGGATATTGGTCAAGCACAGGTGTGGAAAGATAGTTCTTCTTAAAATCGTAATTGGCATAGATGATGGGACGTACACCATAGTGTTTCTCTACCATCTCAAGCCAAGTTAAAACATCATTCTGTAATTGGCGGGTAGACAACGAACCAATCTTCTCTACATCCAGGATGGGTGGCAGATCACCTTGCTTTAGGCTTACATTATTAATATAATATAGGGCTTGCTGTTTGGCATTGCATCCAGGGATGAAGAAATGATAAGCACCCGTAATGATATTCATACGTCGAGCCTTGTAAATATTATCCTTGAAATGCGAGTCTTTGAGGCTTACACCTTCTGTAGCCTTAACAACAGCAAACTGAATAGGATTACCTGCAATCTCTGCTTCCTTAACCTTTGCCCAGTCAATGGTACGTTGATAATGTGAGATGTCAATGCCTCGTACCTCATAGCCCTGGGGTTCGGGTACTTTGCCAAACTGAGCACGCCATCGAATGCTGAATGGTCCTACAAATATATAATAAAGAACAAAGGCGTAGAGACATGCAATAACAATGCCAGAGGTCCAGAGTATCCAAGAAGGGGTACGACGAAGAAAACGCAAAAGACCGTTTTGCTTTTTGCGCGACTTATGCTTACGAGTGGTATTTTTGCGTCTCGTACTTGTTTTGAATGGTCTGTTGTTCTTCGTCATAAAAGAAAAAATGCCTGGAGTGGCCAATTGACCATTCCAAGCATTTTGATATCGGAGTTAATTACTTAGCCTGCTCGAGAGCAAGTGTCTTGGTGCACTGGTCGCAAACTTCGGTGGGACCCCAGTACTGGATAGGACCGGGATAAACGTATGCTGTCTCCTTTGCCCACTTCTCACGATTTGCTGCGAAGTACTTGAAGGGTGCACCGTCAAGTTCAACGAGAGCCTTGCGGATAACGGGCTTGTTAGCACCGTTACGACGCTCGATATTCATCATCATAGTGATGGGCACACCACCAGCGATCCACTCTGCTGCAGGAGCTGTAGTGTTCTTGATAACTGACATGTAACCAGTCTTGCCATTGCTGATCAAGCGGCTTGCATTGTAACCAAGTGAGTAGCAGTAGTCGGCATCGTAGTTAGAAGGAGCAGCACAACGACCTTCGTAACCGAAGAAGTGATGCTGTGCGCTGAACTTACCATTGTACTTACCCTCAGACTTCCACTCAGAGAGCTTCTTAGCCACCATAGCAGAGAGCAACTTCTCAGTCTCGATAAGAGATACCTGAACATTACCGTGGGGGTCACGATCAAGGCAGAGCTGACGCTTAACGTCTGCGGGAAGTGACTCGAGGACAGCCTTGTTCTCAGCGGTGATGTTGCTGAGTACGAACTCGATCTGTGCCTCTGCACTTGCGAACTCACGAGGCTCACCAGTTGCGGGATCTGTCAATACCTCATTAAGCTGAGCAATGAGCTTCTTGATAGCGGGGATGAACTCAATCAAACCTTCAGGTACGATAACGGTACCGAAGTTGTTACCATCAGCAGCACGTACGGCAACAGCCTTTGCGATGTATTCTACAACCTCGTCGAGAGACATCTGCTTAGCCTCAACCTCCTCACTTACGAGGCAGATATTGGGCTGGCACTGGAGAGCACACTCCAAAGCAATATGTGAAGCTGAACGACCCATCACCTTGATGAAGTGCCAGTACTTACGAGCTGAGTTACAGTCACGCTGGATGTTACCAACGAGTTCTGAATAGGTCTTACAAGCGGTATCAAAACCGAAAGAAGTCTCAATCTGCTCGTTTTTCAGGTCGCCATCAATAGTCTTAGGACAACCAATAACCTGGATGCCATACTGCTTTGCTGCATAGTACTCTGCGAGTACACAAGCGTTGGTGTTTGAGTCATCACCACCAATGATAACGAGAGCCTTGATACCCAGTTCATTCAGGATCTCCTTGCCACTCTCGAACTGTGCTTCCTTCTCCAACTTGGTACGACCAGAACCAATGATATCAAAACCACCAGTGTTGCGGTACTCGTCAATGTACTCGTCGGTGAACTCAAGGTACTTGTGATCAACAAGACCACCAGGACCCATCAAGAAACCATAGAGCTTGCTATCCTTGTTCAGTGACTTAACACCATCATAAAGACCGCTGATAACGTTGTGACCACCAGGAGCCTGACCACCACTGAGGATGATACCTACGTTGATGGGAGCATTGTTCTCGCTCTCAGCAGGTACGAATTCAACAACAGGCATACCATAGGTGTTGGGGAACAAAGCCTTGATCTCCTCCTGGTTACCTACACTCTGGGTAGCAGCACCCTCCTGAGCCTTAACAGGACCCTGCAATGCCTTAGGCAATTTGGGCTGATAAGCAGCTCTTGCAATCTGCAATGCACTCTTTTCCATTTTCTTTTTGCTTTTGTTTTTAATATTTTAATGAACTAATTTGTTTCAGTTTTCTAGACTTCTGCTCTTGTGATGAGCTCCTTGCATAACTTTTGCTTTGCAAATATACGAATATTTTTCTATATTTGGGACACTGTAGAAGTTAAAACTGAAATAAAATACAAATTATTGCAAATAATAAGGTCAGAATACTTGTATTCTCAGT
>DCIS01000089.1:0-1286 GCA_002317475.1 Prevotellaceae bacterium UBA1720
AAAATTATACAATTATGAAAAAGATTATTTCAATGGTGTTCGCAATGGTATTGGCAATGGGTTCAATGAGTGCACAGACTTCAGTAAACAACCTGAAAATGACTGCTCCCTTCGATAAGGTTCAGGTGGATGTTGCCGGCAAGGTACGTGTAGTGGACGGACATGCTTACGGTGTCACCGTTCGCACCAACGACAAGGACCTGCAGGACGATATTGTGGTAAAGGTGGAGAATGGTGTGCTGGGTATCACCAGCAAGAGTGGTGCAGTGCTCGAGTCAAATGACAAGTTGCAGATCACCATCATTACCCCTAACGACCCAGAGATCAGCACCAGCTACTGCTACGAGGCAAATGTTGTCGAGGAAGACAAGACCGTCGATCCTGAGTACGTCAACGACCTCCTGCCCAACGCTCCCGAGCATCCCTTCTTTGGCTTCCCCCGTGCAGGTCGTCCCTCACACGGTCGTCCCTTCCCTGGCCACTTCTTCCGCCCCATGGCATAACCTCATAATCCTACAACCGCAAAGACAGGACGGCCCTCACCTTTCGAGAGTCGTCCTGTAACACTTACATACCTGAATAACTGGTGTATGGCATTCGTTTGGAAAGACAGAAAAGATAAGTTCAAAGGGGAAGGGATTTACTTCCTTACTTTCAATGTGAACAACCGTGTCCCATTGCTAGGGAGGCTTAAACCGTTGGAGTTTCCTGACGCAGAGGGCCATATTGCGATGGTGGAGGCAACGGAACTGGGCAATTCCATATATCGGGAATTCAATGCCCTGCAGGCTCGATATGAAGGTTTCCAGGTCATAGGCAAACAGATTATGGAGGACCATTTTCATGCCGTCTGCTGGTGCAAGGCAGAGTTTGGGAATCAGAGCATCAAGATGGTGGCCCGTAACTTTGCGCAGGGGTGTAGCAAGATAGCCAGACGGCTGGCCCTGTCGTCTATAGATGCACAATTTGATTGTGCTGATACGAACAGCACAACGAATAGCGCACCTGACACAAACGGTACCGCCAGCGGTACATCCGATAGTATTTATGACTGTGGCAATGGTGCTAACACGCTGTTTGAGACGCCCTTTATCCGCACCCTGTCGCATGCAGGTCAGCTGCGGCACATGATTGACTACACGCATAGTAATCCCGACAACGCCTGGCATCGTCGTCTTAACCCACAGATGTATGTCATACGTCGTGGACATGTGTATGCCGGATTGCAGTTTGATATCATGGGCAAGGAGCGTCTTCTTACATACCCTGACAGGCAGGTTGTTGCT
>DCIS01000089.1:1414-4946 GCA_002317475.1 Prevotellaceae bacterium UBA1720
GTGGCGCGTGCTGTACGTGAGGCAGGTTATCCTCTTGTGATAATAATGCTTGATGGGTTCCCACCAGAGGGCAGCGATGCGGCTCGTTATTTCCATCCAGGCGGTGTGTATCACAAGATCTGCGGTGAAGGACGCTTGTGCCTTTTGGCACCCCAGGAGTGTTGCTATGAAAATGCCACACTGATCCAGTTTACCGAGCAGGAACTTATGCTCAAAGCCTCACAGAAAGGCCAACACTACACCGGTATGCCTCACACCACCAAACGCTGGCGCATGATAGCCGGAAACATGATGCTGAGGATGATTGCAGGGCAAGTCCGGGGAGAATAGGAATATCCAGGCGTCAGTAGAATATGGGTTTCATAACGGGGAGAGGTGGGTTTTAAACAGATGAGACCCGGGTATTTTTGTTACAGGATATGGGTTTCGTTATAGTGAGAGGTGGGTGTTGACAGGATTTCCGTCCAACCGTCCAATCGCTACTAAAGTAGCGAATTGGATGGCTGGATGGACAATCTTATCCGTTACTTCTCGTTAAATATGTCCAGTTGGGATGAATTCTGTATTATCTTTCCGTATTGGAAGATAACCTTATCATTCACCCAAGCTGTGATTAAAGGAGAAACTGATGAGTCACTAAGACTCAATACTCTTTTAAGTTCGGTCGTCATTTCTGCACGTGTCATAGACCCGTTATGTGCATTGAGAATTGAGAGCATTGTATCCTTACGCGATTCATTAACTTTTTGGGCATCCTTTTCCCGTTTGGCCTTGGTTTCTTCTGCCTGTCTGAGCAACATCGCTGTGCGCTGCTTTTCTGCGTCTATCAAGTTGCCGTCATTGTCCCATGTAAATGACCATTTGGGAAATGGACGGTGACGTGAGGCAGTACATTTCACGGTAACGATACTTGATTTCTCATCCTTCTCACATTCTAACGTGTTATCACATTTCTGATCGGCCATAGTACCAAAGTGTCCGCGCATATTATGGTCCATTATGTTTTTGTTTGTATGAAGAACGCAGAATAACACAATCTTAAACTCTGTAGCGATTTGCATGAGCCAGGAGATGGTGTTCTTGGAGTCGTCAATCTCGTTGAAGTTGTCCATTAGGTCTACAACCCCATCAATGACAAGAACATCAGTAGGGTCATGCTTTAGCATTGTGTAGATGAGTTCCTTTTTACGATCGTTGTCAGTCTCTGTTCTGAAGTTGTAGACGCGATAGTTATCACCAGCTTCATCTTCAGTGGTACCAGCCATGTTGAAAACCTTATTGGTAAATTGCTGGGTATCGTATGGCTTCTGCTCTGTGTCGATATGACGTACCTTTAGCGGGCTATTGCCAATGCGCTGTAATAAGCCCCACTTCCCCCCATTACTACTGATGTATACAGATTCGATTATGGCGAGGGCAGATGTCTTGCCTTGCTTTGCCTTCGCTTTAACGAAATGCAGGCCTTCGCGTGCGAAAGTATCTACACCGCCAATGCTAAGTGTATTCACGTCTGCTGGGATATCGTCATGCACGCTGATTGCATGCCCAGCCAGAATGTCAAGCAATGCTCTTTCATGCAGTTGCTCATCTGTAGGAACATCACTGATTGAAATGGCTTCTTCATCAGATTGTTCAATGAGAGATGTTACAATATCCTCAACGGAATAGTTGTGATTCTGCTCGTCTGCCACAGTTTTGCCGACTGCTGTGGCGGGGTTTGTTACTCCGGAGAATCGGTTCTCCGTGGTCTGGGCAGAGCGTGTGCTCAATGCCGGGCCGGTTAGTTGTTCTTTGAGATCTTTTATGTCTCTCATAATTTAGTATGGCGCAAGTTTTAAAGTTGTTTGCGCACATACTTCGCGTATAATGCTGTTATTGGTTAGCTCGTGCCTTTCTTGAGATTAAAAAAAAAGAATACATAATCAAAGATTATGTATAACAATATGTATTTTCGGGAAAAACCAAATCCCTGAAAATGAGTTATGGTTCTGTTAACAAAGTTTAACTTTTACTGTTCAGGCATAAAGTTCATGAGCAAATGTTCGGGGCTAAATGTCAGTCGAAACAACTCAATCCTTGAATAGAAGGACTTTATCCTCTTGATACTATTGACAGTTGCCTTCGACTGAGATGGTATGGGAATGTCGGTCCACTCTTCGACAGGGTGGTTGAGTAGAAAAGTATAGTCGTCTAGTGAGGTCAGCGAACATGAGTGCTTATTGTTGGGAAACCAACAGTTCATGAGTTCTGCAAAGCATCGCATCCTGTGTGGGCGTAGGATTTGATTCATGGCAACAAAAACAGCAAACCATTCATACTTGAATCGAATGTTGTCCACTAGGTATGTCAGTCGTAGTTTCCAACGACAGATTTCGTAGGATGTTGCTTGAAAAACGTCTCCTTCGTTGTCGTGAAGCATTGAGTTGCTCTGCTTGGCCCAATGCTTGATTTCCATTACGTCGATGAGAATGATGTAGTATGCGATAATGGTAGGAAAATGTTCAATCCAATGGTTTGGCGACTTCTGGAAATGGGCATATAGTAGATATTGACCTCTTGTGTTAGTTTTGTCCGTATTTATTTTTCGAGGTAAGAGCCGTGGAATTATAACCTTTAGTTCGTCTGGTAAGGTTTTTTTTAGACTTCTGGCTTTGGCACGGAGTGCTTTTATGACGGTTTCGTCGCAGACGTGTTCTTTTCTGTGTTTCTTTAGGTATTCTTGGATGAAGGCGTCGCGATAGGCTACATGGCTTCTGTGTTCATAAGAATAGAAATAATTAGCCACATAATTGACGCAGGTTTCTATGAAATATTTCTTGAAATCTTTGTATTTCATTAGATTTTTTAGATTTTTCAATTAGGTTTTGTTTTTCTGCACCTGTATGTGGAAATACGGGGAAATACGCATGAATAATGGGGTCAGACCCCATTATTCACTAATTTTGTAGCCCATGCAGAGGACGGTGATGTCATCGCTTTGCTCGGCTCCGTCGGCATGGAGATGAACATCATCGATAAGCTGTTTGACAGCCTGCTCGCAAGAGGTGTTCTTGGGCAAGGATGAAAGGAACTGCAGCAAGCGGTCATCACCGTAGAGTTTCCCTTGGTTGTTCTCTGCCTCGGTAATACCATCCGTGTAGAGCATGATCTTGATGCCTGGGGTCAACTGTATGCTGGCCTCCTTGAACTCATAGCCCTCAATGACACCGATGGGTAGGTTGATGGGCACCTGGTTGATGAGATGAACCTCGTTGGTAGGACCTACGGTGACGGGGTCAAAACTGATGTACTCAGCGTTGGTGGCCGGTGCGTTGTGACCACAGTTACAGCAGGTGAAGAGACCAGTCTTCAGGTTACAGCAGCCGATGAACATGGTCACGAACATGCTCTCGTCGTTGCCCTGTGAGAGGGCATTGTTGAGTAGGGTGGCCAGTGCGGCAGGTGACTTGGCATGGGTCACATTGTTGCGGAACAGCGAACGGGTGATGGCCATGAAGAGGGAGGCAGGGACACCCTTGCCGGACACATCGCC
>DCIS01000103.1 GCA_002317475.1 Prevotellaceae bacterium UBA1720
TTATGAAAAAAATATTTTTGACAATAGTTCTGGCTGTGGCCTCGTTGACCTCTTACGCTCAGCTGATGACAGTAAACGATGCTAAGACAAAATTTGAGGCAACGGTAGAGTATAGAGGAGGTACGCCAGTAGATCACAACGACAGGGGTTTGGCAGAATACAATGATTTCGGAAATCCTGAAGGACATATATATACTCACGAGGCATTGTGGCACAACTTTATCTTCTCACCCATGACGAAATTGGGCGTTGAGGGTCACCATCTGTCAAATGATGGTGCTGGAAACGGTGACGGAAACCACTATTTCCGCGTGGGCATGAATGCTTCACACATATTCCTGCTTCCTGGATATACACGTGGTATCAGCTTGACCTCAAACCTTTATGTAGAGGGATCACAGTTTGGTATTCACCGTTTTGATGGTGTTGTTTCTAGCATCTTCCTTTATAGTATGAAACCAGATGATACCAGAGGTGTCGGTTTCGTTTGGTTGTTGAACAATCCCCAGAAAATGCTTGGCCTGCCTATTTTCCTCTGGAAGAAAAGCTATGGCAAGAACTGGAATATCAATTTCATGACCTGGATGTCAGACGTTACCTATAACTTCAACGAAAAACTGCACCTCTCTGCTTCTTATGGTTTTGGATTTGAACGCTATTGGTACAAACCTGCTGATGAGGTCTTAATGGGAGGTCAGGCTGTATTGACCCCCAGCATGTCTTTCCGTTGGAATGTCAGCAAGCGCTTGGCATTCACAGCAACAGGAGGTGCATCGCTTGCCTTCATGCACCATATCATGAATGCCAAGGGAACAGAACTTTACGACCGTCGTAATGCTCGTCTCTGTGGTTTCAGTTCTTTGAATTTATCATACAATTTTTAAGATACAATGATTTACGAAAAAATAATCAAGAGTATACTTTCGGCAGGTGCACTGGCAAGTACAGCGCCTGCAATGGCACAATACAGTCCCACTCCCGAATTCCCTGGCAAGATTGGTAAGACTGTGCCAGAGTCACAAATAGCCTATCCTCAGCATAATCCCAAGGCTAAGGTCGGTGCCCCCAATGTGGTATGGATTCTGCTTGATGATGTAGGTTTTGGTGCTACAACCCCATTTGGAGGATTAATCGAGACTCCTACCTTCGACTATCTTGCCCAGCAAGGATTGCGTTTCAATAATTTCCACACAACCAGCATCTCGGCACCCACACGTGCAGCATTGCTGACAGGTCGCAACCACCACTCCAGTCATACAGGACTCTTCAACATCACAACCGAGGGTGCTCCTGGTTATGATAGTTACATACCTTGCGAGAATGGAAACATAGCTGAGGTACTACAGGAAAACGGCTATGCAACTTTTGCTGTAGGTAAATACAATGCAACAAACGTAACTGATGCTGGTGCGGCTGGACCCTTCAACCGTTGGCCTACGCGTCGTGGTTTTGATCATTATTTTGGATATAATCCTGCTGCAGCCTGTGATGACCAGTATCACCCCTTCCTCTATCGTGATACACAACGTGAGCCCGATGATTCATTGGGACAGATGGCCATCACCCGTTTTACTAACGAGGCTATCCAATATATCGCTGACGAACAGACTGCAGCGCCTGACAAACCATTCTTCTTGTATTTTGCACCAGGAACAGCTCACTACCCACATCAGACAACGGCTGAATGGGCCAATAAGTATAAGGGTAAATTTGATATGGGTTGGGATGAATATGCCAAGCAGGTGTTGGCTAACCAGATCAAGATGGGCGTAGTACCAAAAGGTACTCAACTGCCCATTCATAACAATGGTATGGAGCGTTGGGCTGATTTGAGCGATACGGAGAGGAAGATCTATGCTCGCCAGATGGAGGTTTATGCTGGCTTCCTGTCACAGGCTGATTATGAAATTGGTCGAATTGTTGACTTTATCCGAGAAATTGGTCAGTTGGATAATACCATCATCGTCCTCTCAATCGGTGATAATGGTGCAACTAGCGAAGGTGGAAAGTTCGGAAAAATCAATCCCGATCGTTGGACCAAGGATGTAGCACTGAAGATTGAAGGTATGAACCTTGATCGCCTGGGTGTGGAAACCACCTATCCCTTCTACAATGAGGCTTGGGGTGCTGCTACCAATACTCCTTTCCGTTATTACAAGATGTTTGCCGATTATGAGGGTGGAACACATAATGGCATGATTTTCTTCTATCCAAAGGCTATCAAGGATAAGGGCGGCATACGCACACAGTATACACACTGTATTGATATCTATCCCACCACTGTCGAGTTAACCAACAGTACTGTGCCAGCCGTAATCAGTGGCTACAAGCAGAATCCCATTGAGGGTATCAGTTTTGCCAACTCTGTTCTTTCGCCTGACAATAATGTCAAGGAGAGCCACACCTCGCAGTACTATGAACTGCTTGGTACTTACGCGTATTATAAAGACGGTTGGAAGGTTCAGTTCCCCAACGACAAGGTAGCCAAGGAGCGTTACCGCAAGGACGGTGATCAGCAGGTACCCTTCGATAGCGTGCCACACTTGTACTACCTCAAAGAAGATTTTAACGAGAGTAACGACCTTGCCAAAAAGTATCCCAAAAAGGTGGCAGAACTGAAGGCTGAGTTTGAAAAAGACGCCTGGAAATACAATGTATATCCACTCTTCACCAATCAGACCAATGCCGCACGTGTTTTCAAGAACGACCGTTCACATATCGAGGTATTCATTGGTCCTAAAGGGTATGCCGAGTATCCTTACCTGATTGGTATGGATGGTCATTCGTTCAGTCTTAGTG
Source organism: Prevotellaceae bacterium UBA1720 (assembly GCA_002317475.1). Lineage (GTDB taxonomy): Bacteria > Bacteroidota > Bacteroidia > Bacteroidales > Bacteroidaceae > Physcousia. The sequence goes on from DCIS01000103.1 coordinate 2,800, forward strand.
CTGATATTGAAGTTACAGAGGCCACCAATGGAGTACTCTTCTCTATCAACGGAAACAGCAACAGCTTCAGTCTTTATCTGAAAGATGGAGTACCTACTTATACGTTCAAGCGTTATTTTGACATGCCTTCGTTAGCTCCAATGATTCAGAAGATTATAGCTTCGAAAGCAGTTCCACTAGGTAAGTCTCGCGTTAAAATGGACTTCGACTTTAACCTGCAGACCTATGACACAAAGATAACGCTCTATATCAATGATGAGGTTGTTGGCGAGGGAAGCGTAGGTCGTGGCGCTGTAACCAGCTTTATGTCTATTCTTGGCCCACAGCTACAGATTGGACGCAGTTATGGTCCCTCCATCAGCGATGACTACAAATCGCCCAACCTTTTCCAAGGCAAGTTAAAACGAGCATATATCGATATCAAGCCTTTGGCGATGTAAGTACATGAGTAACAAACAGGGAATTTTCGTTTCGTAATAAATCTGTAAAAGAAAGTCAAATCCCCGATAAATACCGCATCAATAGAGGGAATGTTGGTTCATGCTGACATTCCCTCTTGTTTTTTAATAATACAAAGTTTCGCAAGTTGTTTGAGTTTAGTATTTTTCTCAGGATTTTAGTTCGGATGTCGAGGGCTGTAAGCCCGATCCCCCTAAAAAGAGCGGTAGTTGTGGTTTTAGTATGAGTTAACATTTTTAGAGTTAACATGAATGGCCGCTCAGCGTGTCGAAGACCGATGCTTCGCTCGTAGGGCAGAAGAACAATGGCAACAATTTAAGACTGTTGTTTTCGTTGTTTCTATTCATGTTTAATAAAACCTTCACACGAAAGCCACAAGAACCACAAAACATTGAGAAAGATTAGATACTTCCTGAAAGGTGCTTTCAGTAGGGTATGTATTCCTTGAAGTCGGCGGTGGTGATATCGTCGTAGTTGGCTGAATTGTAGAGCGATGGATGCGAGCCAAGGGTGTGAACACAGAGGTAGTAGTACATCTCGCGAATGGTGAGAGGGGTCTGCTTCTGTGTCTCTATAAAATAGATGGTGAAGCGGTTGGACATCCAGATGTTCATCTCAGAGTTGAAGACGGCAGCCTTGGAGGTTTCGTTGGCATTGGCAGCCGTCATGGCAATGACACCAGGGTAACCCTGGATAGCCTCGCCGATGACACCACTGTAGCAGGTCTCGATGAGCCACATCATCTTGCGGTAGCGACCTTGCATCTGGTCCATCAGCGCCTTCACCATGTCGGGAGTGCAGGTCTCGTTTCTGGTTTCTTGATTTTCGTTTCTGGTTTCTGGTGTCTGATGGTCATATACCAGTCCGCCTGGACTGCCATGTCCGGACCAGAAGATAAGCACATTGTCGTCGGAGTCGCAGGGTAAAGCAGCGATTTTGTCGAGCAATTGCTGCACGGTGATGTCCGAAAGGCGGTAATCGATCTGGGCATCGTGATAGACATCCTCGCCATCGGGTGTGATGCTGATGATGCCGGGGCGTGTGTTCTGCGGGTCATTGGCAATATCATCGGCCATGACGAGCAGGATGTGGTCGTCATCATAGCCCGAGGAGCGCAGATACTGATACATATTGAGTGCATCGGCTTGATGGCGGTAGTTCTCGAAACCGGTTGATCCTGCCACTACCACTGCCCAGCGTTCGTGGAGGTCGGGATAGGAGAAGGTCTTGGTAGTGGTCTCGATGTCGTCGATGTGGGTCACCTGCCAGTTCCAGTCACCGAGGGTAGAGCCAGTCTGTCCGCCACCTCGTGGACTGTAGTAGGCGATAGGGTAGAAGTTGCCCGCCTGACAATAGCTGAGCATGAAGTGTGAGGTGGTGACGCAGGTGTGATTGTCTACATCCATGATGAGGTTGCTGCTGGCACCGGTGATATGATGTTTCAAACCACCACCAGCAATCTCCTGGAATAGGGTGCTCATAGCCTCACTGGTCCACGCACGTAGTTCCGCTCCTTCGTTGGCAGTGACTTCCTTCATGGCCGATTTCAGATCGCTGGCATCTTGTGCCAGTCCCATGGAGAGCAGCATCAGGGCATCGTAGAGCTGTGCTTCGAAGGTGAAGGGCGTAGTGCCGGTGTGTGCATAATAGGCTGTGTAGAAGCCTGACTGCGGATCAACGAAGGGATATACGGCGAAGAAGTTATAGCAGAGGTTCAGTTCCTTTATCGGCATGTTCACCACATTGCTGCTGAAGTAGATGATGGGGCGCTCCTCGTCTGGCACATTGCGTAGCCTCTTGTCTATCTCCGTCATCATGAGCGCAGCCTCCTCTTTATCTGCAGGCACACACAGGATAGCCTCTTTCTCACCGTGTTCGATACACAAGCCTTCTTCGATGAGCGATGGTATCTCCTGCGCCTTGCTATAGAGGTAGTTGCCCTCTACGGTCAAACCAAGTTCGGTGACCTGGAAGGGGAACCAGTCCTTGAAGGTCTGCGTCTGCACGTTGTCGCTGTTGCAGATGAGCGTGAACTG
>DCIS01000164.1 GCA_002317475.1 Prevotellaceae bacterium UBA1720
CTGGCATCCGCTGGTGGTGGTTAGGCTCCGCTGTCACCGAGGAAGGTATCCGCTACAACATGGAGCAGTTTGCCAGTCGTGGCATCCTTACAGTGGAAATCACACCCATCTACGGGGTGCAAGGCAATGATGCCAACAATATCGACTTCCTCTCTCCGAAATGGATGCAGATGCTCAAGGTCTGCATGGAGGAGGGTAAGCGGCTCGGCATCCAGATCGACATGAACTGCGGTACGGGCTGGCCTTTCGGTGGTCCCAACGTACCACTCGAGGAGGCAGCATGCAAGGTGAAGCTGGACACCATCAACAAGACCTTCATCATTGACCGTACCCGACAGAAGGTGAAACGTGCTGCCCCCGGTGGCGAAGGTTATGTCATAGACCATTTCGACAAGGATGCCGTCCGCCATTATCTGGAGCGGATAGAGCGTGCTTTCGAAGAGACCAACACACCCTACCCTGCTACATTCTTCAATGACAGTTATGAGGTCTACGAGGCTGACTGGACACCATCCTTGCTCAAGGAGTTCAAGGCACGCCGTGGTTACAGCCTTGAGGATAAATTCGATGCTTTTGCCAAGGGGGACCCTAAGGTGATGAGCGACTACCGCGAGACACTCTCGGACCTCCTGCTTGAGAATTTTACCCGTCAGTGGGTAGCGTGGTGTCACAAACATGGGGTGCAGGTTCGCAATCAGGCACATGGTTCGCCAGCCAATCTCATCGACGTCTACGCTGCCGTTGACATTCCCGAGATCGAAGGCTTCGGACTGTCTAATCTGGGCATCAAGGGACTACGCACCGATCCTGGCAAAACAAAAAAGAACGACTCTGACCTGTCGATGCTGAAATATGCGGCTTCAGCGGCACATGTCACCGGCAAGCGCTATGCTTCGAGCGAGACATTCACTTGGCTTACCGAGCATTTCCGCACCTCGCTATCACAGATGAAACCCGACCTCGACCTGATGTTCGTTGCCGGTGTCAACCGTATGTTCTTCCATGGCGGTTGCTATTCCCCAAAAGACGAGCCCTGGCCGGGATGGCGCTTCTATGCCTCGGTAGATATGACACCCAACAACAGCATCTGGCGTGATGCCAAAGCGCTAACGGACTACATCACCTCCTGCCAAAGTCGTCTGCAAGAGGGTGAGCCAGACAATGATTTCCTCGTTCTGCTGCCCGTTCGCGACATGTGGCAGCAGAATACACAGAAGCGACTCCTACAGTTTGATATCCACTCTATGGGCAAGAAAGCCCCCAATTTCATTGCCTCTATCCTGAAGATAGACTCACTGGGGTACGACTGCGATTACATCTCCGAGGAACTGCTCCTGCACACCTCCTTCGTGGACGGCATGCTGCAGACGGAGGCCGGCACTCGCTACAAGGGCCTCATCATCCCAGGTGCCGGAACAACGATGAGTAAAGCCCTCATCAAGCATCTGAAAAAGTTGAAAAAACAGGGTGCGCACCTTATATATAATATAGAGGCCACCGAACTGGCACAAGCAGCTCGTCCCGAACCGCTCAAGACCAACCTGCACCTGAAGATGATCCGTAGAAAACCTGCCACTGGCACTTATCGTTATTTTGTAGCCAACCTCACCCCCGAGGACCAACAGGCGACGGTTGCCTTGAGCGTCACTAGTCAGACGGTGAATCTGGACTTGCGCAGCGGTGAGAGTTGCTTCATCGAGGTTTCTGCTGATGGGACACCCGTCATCACTTATCCCCTGCCCCGCAACAACGGTAGCGAGACACTCATTTCCGACCTCACCCCTCTGCCTTGGACACTCCGTTTCACCGAGTCTCAGCCCAAGGTGGACGGCACATTGCGTCTCTCCCGCCTGCAAACCTGGGAGTCTCTGCCCAATGACAGCATCAAGGAACTGATGGGTACGGGTATCTACGAGACCACCTTCACCCTACCCGCCGGTGCTGATCTCAATGCCAACTACCGCCTGGATCTGGGAGATGTGCGCGAATCGGCACGCGTCTACCTCAATGGTCGTTATGTCGGTACGGCATGGGCTTGTCCCATGACACTCGACTTCCCCGGATGGATGTTGCAGAAGGAGAAGAATCAACTCTGTATCGAGGTAACAAACCTGCCCGCCAACCGCATCGCTGCCTACGACCGTCGTGGCATCAAATGGCGTAAGTTCAACGAGATCAATGTGGTAGACATCAACTACAAGAACACCACCTACGCCAATTGGGACCCTATGCCCTCCGGTCTGAACTCCACCGTCAAACTCTATCAACTGAAATAACAAGATGAAACGCATATTTCTACTGCTCCTCACCTTTCAATTCTCAATTTTCAATTTTCAATTGAGTGCAAAGTCCTCTGACTCGTGGCCAGACGGCAGTCCCATGGATGCTTGGTTTCAGGACACGACAAAGGTGAGTCTAAGTCGATTGGGACGTCAATACAAGGTGACGGACTATGGCGTGAAGAATGATTCCACCCTGCTCCAGACAGCCCAGATTCAGGCCATCATCGACAAGGCAGCCAGTGAGGGTGGTGGTGTCATACTCTTTCCCAAGGGAACATACCTCTCTGCGGCACTGTTCTTCAAGCCCGGCACTCACCTGTGGGTGGAGCAGGAAGCCCGACTGAAGGCCATCGATGAGATCAAATATTATCCTGTCCTGCAGACGCGCATCGAGGGTGAGACACGCAAGTATTTCTCAGCCTTCATCAATGCTGACAAGGTGGATGGTTTTACTATCGGCGGTGGTGGCACCATCGATGGCAACGGCCGCAGATTCTGGGAGGAGTTCTGGGTGCGCCGTGTCTTCAATCCCCAATGCACCAATGTTGATGCCATGCGTTACCGACTGGTATATATCTCTGACAGCAAGAATGTTACGGTGCAGGATGTGCGCCTCATCAACTCACCTTTTTGGACAAACCACATCTACCGTAGCGAGCACGTTCGTTACCTCTCCTGTTACATCTACTCCCCCACCAGTGGCATCGGCGCCTACGGCGACAAGAGCCATGGCGGACCTTCAACTGACGCCATCGACCTGGATGTGTGCCACGATGTGATAGTCAACGACTGCTATATGTCGGTCAACGATGATGCCGTGGTGCTGAAGGGTGGCAAGGGAACCTGGGCCGACACGAAACCCGAGAATGGTCCCAACTACCGCATTCTGGTGCAGAACTGCCGTTATGGTGTGGTACATGGTTGCCTCACCATCGGTTCGGAATCGCTGCATAGCTACAACGTCATCGTGCGCAATATCACCTTCAGTCAGGCACACCGCGTGCTATGGCTGAAGATGCGTCCCGACACCCCACAGCACTACGAGTACATCCGTCTGGAGAACCTCAAGGGCAACTGTGGTTCATTCCTCGTCATTCGTCCCTGGACACAGTTCTACACACCCGGCGATCGTCCCGACATGCCTCTCTCGCAATGTAACAACATAGTTATCAATAACATTGACGTAGACAGCAATAACTTCTTTGACGTCGGTCTATCCGAGAAATATGCTCTGCGCGACTTTACCTTCACCAACAGCAAGGTGCGGGACCAGAAGCAAGCCTTTGACGAGAAGATAATCAAGAACACTACCATCAAGAATCTCCAGATAGAGAAACCTAAGTCCACACCATCCCATAAAAACATGGGCGACATGTAATAAACCAATCAACATTATACACAATGAAAAAACTTTTTGC
>DCIS01000133.1 GCA_002317475.1 Prevotellaceae bacterium UBA1720
AGTTGCTGGTAGGTGTCGAATGTTTTGCTGTAATGCTCGGCATTCTCCTTGGGGCTGGCCGAACCGAATGCTGTTCCTGTCCATCCGGTGGTGACATCATTATTGTCGAAGCGTGGGTTGACGATATAGGAATCCGTAACGTCAATCCAGTCCTCAGCATGCACGGCGCATGGTAGAATTAAGGTTGCAAAGAGGAGCAACGCATGTCTCATCTTGGTTTTCATATTCTCTCTTTTTGTTTTCTTTTTACCGATAAACTAAGTATTCTTGTTTTGTAATAGGCATATTTCGTGCAAATATACGAAAAAGTACTGATAGTATGCGCGCGCGTTGGCAAAAAAATGCCTTTATGCGAACGGGAACGAAGGTTATGAGCAAAAAAAGCCCCAAAGCATCGTCGCTTTGGGGCTCATGTCGCGTGGGATTTATCGAATCCCGTGCGGATTAGGGTTTATATGCAAAAGCTGTATTACTTTCGGATTATCTTCTTGGTGCTTCCATCCTTGTGTTGAATCAGATAGATGCCCGACTTGTTGTCGTCCATGTTGCTTGAAACCTTGGTGCCATTGATGGTGTAGATAGCCTGAATCTCATGGCTGTTTTCACCGGGGATGACGTCCTGTATGGCGTCAACCACGGGAACCTCATTGAGCATCAGGTTGCGGAACTCCTCAACCTCCTCGGCAGTGATACCAACCTTATTCAGCCAGTAGTACTCGAACTTGTCGCGAAGTGTCTTTCCATCAAGTGCCTGGATGACGGCAATGCGCTCCTGAATAGAGCTTTTGTTGCGATTACCTGCAGGAGCAGCAAACGAGGTAAACTCATAATCGTGATAGAGATCGTTCAGGGTGAAGCCCAGCAGACCCTCGAGCAGCACGGCAAAGAAACCGGTACGGTCAGCACCGAATACGCAGTGGAAGTATACGCCACGACCCTCGCGAATATGCCCCAAAAGGAAGCGGAACTCTTCCTTCAAGCGTGCCTGAGTGGCTGTCTCGCTCAAGTTGGCTGCGGTATAGTCGTTGGCACCGGCGAAGTAGTAGGTGTCGCCCTTGGTGAAGCCAAAACCTGACTTGCCAGTCTCGCGGTCCTGATCGTATGAGTCGTTATAGCGGAGGTCAATCTCAGCACCGATACCCAGGCTCTTGAGGGTCTCTACATCCTTCTGGTAGGGAGCATGGAAACCGTTGACCTCGCCACCACGGTAGATGAGACCATACTTGGTGGTGCGGCCATCCTGCATCTTCCATCCACCGAAGTCACGTATGTTGTAGACGCTGGGTGCATAGACCATACGCAGAGGACCTTCTGTGGTGAACTGTCCCTTTGAAACAACCTCCGTGCCTTGAACAACCTCGTAGTAATAGGTGTTGCCAGGGATGAGGTTGGGGATGTAGCAAACGGTGGCTGCATTGATGACATCAAGTGTCTTGGCTTCGCTCATATCCTCGTTGGTGCTGAACTTCACCACTGCACCTTCTGCCTTGCTGGCAGGAACGGGAATACCTACGGAATGAGCCAAGTCACGACGGGCGGGAGAGGGTTGGTTGTAAGTTGAGATGACAGACGAACTGCTCTGTGAGTATTTTGCGCTCAGGAAACGGCGAACCTGATGGTTTTCCAGATTGGCGTTGAACTCCATGTTGTTAAGGTCAACGTAGATATACTTCTTGAACAAGCCTGCGGTGCGTGCAGTACCAGTGAGGTCTGTGTTGGTCCAGGTACAGTTCTTGAAATTGGGAGCGATGAGACCGCCATCCCAGATCAACTGACGGGTGTCTGCCTCGGCAGCACGGATGACTGTCTGACCAACAACCAGGGTGTCAATCTCTGTTGTAGAGATTACATAGCAGGGAACGCCTGCACGAACATTCTCAACGGGATAGATTGTAGCGGTACTGTTTCCGGCGATGTAGTTCAATGCACCAACCTCATAAACAGCCTTGAACAGAGAGCCGGGGATGTCGCATGGAGCAGAGAAAGGAGTGAGGGTCTCGGCCTTGATGGTCTTGACAATCTTTACGTCTGCTGGTGTGTCGTCCTTGACGGTATAGTTCTTGCTACTGAGTACGACAGGATTCAGGTTGCCATAGTAAAGACGGAAGTTGTCCACAACGGCCCAGTTGTCTGTGCGGTCGGTTTCTTCAAGGTTTACACCTAAGGTGATGTCGCCGTCCTCAGCAACCTCCACCTCGATATAGTTCCAGTAGTTACCGGGCTTGAATACGTCCTGTACCTTGGACATCAGGTGGGGGAATCCGTCGCCTGAGATGGTGGCACCTACGTCCTCCGTACGAGAGATATTGGCAGAAGCCAGGCTGCTACGACCATCCTCGAAGAGACTCTTTACAGTCTTCTTGCTGTTGTTCAGGAAGAGATTGAGCTTGTCAATGCGATTGCCGTGCTCAAACTCGTAAAGACCTTCCTTCCAACCGCTCTGGCGGTAGAAACCTTGTACTTTCAAGGTATACTTACCAGCGGGCATATTCTCCAATACCTGCGAGAGACTTGCGCTGTTTTGTGCGTTAGCCAACTGTGCCACACCTGTGCTGTTCCATGCAAAAGGCTTGGTTGTGTTCCAACCTTCAAGGTCTTCGTTAAAGGTGGAATTGGCAATCAGAGAAGTCAGATCGAACTGTCCGCTTTCGGTTTGGCCGTTCTTCAGAAGAGAAGCCAATGCGTTGGCAATCTCATTCTTAATCTTTGTCAGTTCTTCCACGCTGAGATTCTCTGCCTTCAGTGCTTCTGCGGCAGTGTTGTATGCCTCGTCAAAGGCAGTATGGTCCACGGCCTGTGCAGCAACCTTGTTGCAGTTGGTCAGGTACGCCATGACATCTGCTGCTGTCAGGGTCTCCTGCTCCTCCTCGGGAAGGGCGGTGGCGGTAGATACGTATGTCAGACGGAAGTTGTCATATCCAACGTAGGGCTTGCCCGATGTGGCTTCCTGACGAATACCGATGCGCAACTTACCGTCAGTAACGATACAGAGCAACTCGTTCTCGTACATACCCTGGTTGAATGCCTTGGCGGCATCACTTGAACTGTTGGGGATATACTTGCCGGTCTCAAATTCTGCGCCCCAGGCGTCGGTCGTACCATACTCCTCGGTAATCAGTTTGACGAGGGTCTCACTGTTGTTGGCATAGATGAACGACTCGTTATTCAGAGTCTGACCTTCGCTCACAGCAGTCTTCAGATCGGTGTGGTCCATAGGACGGGTGAAGGCCTGTACCTGCAGTTTATAGGTTCCGTTGGGCAGGTCCTTGATGTCCTGATAAACATCGAATGTGCCACCATAGGCGGTGATGAGGGGGTTGGTAGAGGTAGCCTTGACAGCACCCGTACCGAAGTCGCCTTCCCAACCATTCTTGCCGTCATCAAACTTGGGATTGGCAATCTTCGATGTCATATCCAGACTGCCGCAGAATGAAAGGCGGAAGTTGTCGAAACCTGCGTATGTGGTACCCAGTTCGCTCTCGTTCTTGATACCGATGGTCAGTTTGCCGTCCTCCTTGACAATGCAGTACAGTTCGTTCTCATAGAGACCTGCACTGAAGGCAACCGAAAAGGCCTTGGAATCGTTGGGAATATAAACATTTGCACCATCCTTCTCGAAGGTGCTCCATGAGCCTGTAGAACTACTCTCGGTCAAGTAGTCCTCGACGATCAGACGTACCAACTTCTCTTCTCCATTTGCATAGATAGAGGTCAGATTCTCCACTGCCTCGCCATTGTTGTATGCTGACCAGGTGTCGCTATTGCTCAGGGGACGACTGAATGCCTGTACCTGGAGCTTGTAGATACCTGACTCAAGGCCTTCGATAGTCTGATAGACATTGAAACCTGCACCGTAGCTGGTAATCAGATAGTTGTCGGCAGTGCCCTTCTTGGCACCTGCACCGAAATCGCCTTCCCAACCAGTGGTTCCTTCATTGAACTGTGGATTCTTGATGAGGCCTGTCTTGTCGTTGCTTGTGGCGATGTCCAGTCTGCGAGCAGCATCCAGGGCTTCTTCGATGGTTGCAACCTGTGCCGAACCGTCACCGGTCATGGTGGCGTCATTGTATGCCTTGACAATACTCTCCACGGCAGCATTGTACTGCGCACGTGCTGCTTCGCTCAGCTGAGTCTTATCTGCCTTCTCAAGTGCTTCTTTCACGGCTTTGTATGCCTGAATGCTAACCTTGGCATCAGCAATGGCCTGGCCTAATGCGTTGTAGGTCTCAACGGTGGCATCTGCCTTGAATGCTTCCAGTGCAGCGCTGAGTGCCTTGCTGACCTCTGCATTCATGGTTCCTTCGGGAACAGAAGCAAGGATTTCAGTCTTTTGCTCTTCCGTGATGCCGGTCAGTTCTCCTAAGTAGATCAAACGGAAATTGTCGTAACCTACGTAGGTGGTACCGTTGGTTGATTCCTGACGGATACCAATGCGGACGCTTCCGTTGTTGATTACGAATTCAAGTTCGTTCTCATACATACCGGCATTAAAAGCATTGGCGGCTTGTGTAGAGTTGTTGGGAATGCGCTTGCCGTCCTCAATCTCATCTCCGCAATTACTGTCGGTGCTGGTCTCATCAGTGATGAGCTTTACCAGTGTCTTTGTGTCGTTGGCATAGAGGTAGGTCTGATTGTTCAGTGTTTCTCCATTTGCTATGGCCGTCTTCAGGTTATTGTGCGTCATAGGACGGGTGAATGCCTGAGCCTTCAGGAGATAGCGGCCATTAGGCAGTCCTGAAATGTCCTGGTAAACATCAAAGGTGGAGTTGTTGGATGTGATAAGTGGGTTGACAGAGGTGGCCTTCAGGTCACCATTTCCCCAGTCGCCGGTCCATCCGTTTTTGCCATCGTCAAAATTAGGATTGACGATTTTGCTTGTCATGTCGGTCTGCTCGTCTGCTGGAGCTGCTGCAAGAAATGCCCAACTGAGACTGGCCAGCGTGAGCGATGCAAGAAATAGGGATAATTTTTTGTTCATGGTTTAAGTGTTTTGTGGGTTATGTAGATTGCAAAATTAACAAAAATAAAGAAAATCAGCAAGAGAAGTGAGGAAATATTCGTGTTATAAATAAAATATTAGGTGCGTATTTACGGGATATCCTAATAAATTGTGTAATTTTGTCATGAGATTAATGACCTCCATAATTTAGGTTTATGCATACAAGAGAAGAAAAGATGGCGGCGTTTGGCCGATTGCTGGACGTCATGGATACGTTGCGTGAGAAGTGTCCCTGGGACAAAAAACAGACGTACGAGAGCCTGCGTCCCAATACGATAGAGGAGACTTTTGAATTGTGCGACGCTTTGATCAAAAATGATGAGAAGAATATCTGCAAGGAGCTGGGAGACGTACTGCTTCATGTGGTTTTCTATGCGAAGATCGGTAGCGAGAATGGGAATTACGACATCGCAGATGTTTGTAACCAGTTGTGTGACAAACTGATCTTCCGCCATCCTCATGTCTATGGTGATGAGGTGGCAAAGAATGCCGGAGAGGTTTCGCAGTTGTGGGAAAAAGTAAAGCA
>DCIS01000160.1:0-1013 GCA_002317475.1 Prevotellaceae bacterium UBA1720
TCATTGCTCAGGGGATTGAGCAACTTCACAAGATTCTCGGCCTTCACACTCTCAAGACCATCGTAGTAAGCACCACGCTGGAGAGAATTGTTCAGAATCTCATTGAAACCACAACCAACCAACTGCTCAGCAATAAGGTTCTGCAACTTGTGGCTACGGTCATTCTCACCCTTGATACTCAACGAGCTGTTCACGCTCTGAGGAATCTCGATATTGTTGTAACCATAGATTCGCAGGATGTCCTCTACAACGTCACAGGGACGCTGAACGTCCACACGATAAGGAGGAACCAAGAGGCTCAAGCCCTCAGCGGTCTCGTTGGCTATCTTCATCTCAAGGCTGGTCACGATACTCTTGATGGTCTCTGCAGGCAGATGTTTGCCAATGAGACGATCACAATAATCGTATGAGAGTTCTATCTCGAAGTCCTTTGCAGGAGTGGGATTAATATCTACAATCTCCATGCTGATCTCAGCACCTGCCAACTCCTTGGCCATAAGAGCAGCCTGCTTCAAGGCGTAGATCTGACCGTTGGGATCAATACCACGCTCGAAGCGGAATGAGGCATCAGTAGAAAGACCGTGACGACGTGCACTCTTGCGAATCCATGTAGGATTGAAGTATGCACTCTCCAAAACTACATTGGTTGTGGTGTCGTATGTACCACTACCCTTTCCACCGAACACACCAGCGATACACATGGGCTCCTCGACATTGCAGATAGCAAGGTCCTGGTCACTCAACTCATGGGTTTCACCATCGAGGGTAACGAAAGGAGTGCCTTGAGGCATGGTCTTCACAACAATCTTCTGACCCTTGATCATATCTGCATCAAAGCAGTGCAGAGGTTGACCGTAAGCCATCATGATGTAGTTGGTAATATCAACGATGTTGTTGATGGGACGAAGACCAATGATACGCAGACGATCCTGCAACCATTCGGGACTCTCGGTCACCTTGCAGTTCTTCAGGCTTACAGCACAGTAACGGGGGCATGCCTCAGCATTCTCCAC
>DCIS01000160.1:1168-2574 GCA_002317475.1 Prevotellaceae bacterium UBA1720
ACCTCGATAATGTAATCACTCTGGATATTGTAATACTCTGCTGCTGGTGTGCCGGGTACAGCATCTGCAGGCAGTACGATGATACCATCGTGTGAGGTACCAATGCCAATCTCATCCTCTGCACAGATCATACCCAGTGACTCAACACCACGAAGCTTGCTACGTTTGATAGTGAAGCATTCGTCACCATCATAGAGTTTGGTGCCAAGAGTAGCAACAACTACTTTCTGACCAGCTGCCACATTAGGTGCACCACATACAATCTGTACGGGTTCGCCCTGACCAAGATTGACAGTAGTGACGTGCATGTGGTCACTGTTGGGATGAGGCTCACAAGTGAGCACTTCGCCAATGACGATGCCTTCCAGACCACCCTTGATGGACTGTACTTCCTCTACGCCATCAACCTCCAGACCACCACTTGTAAGCGCTGCAGCAACTTCATCGGCAGTCATGTCGAAATCGACATACTCACGGAGCCATTTATAAGATATATTCATGCCTTTTTATGTGTTTGTTTCGAAAAAATCATGCAAAATTACAAATTCATACGCAAAATGCCAAATTTATATATATAAATTAGGTATAACACGCGCATTTTAGAACGGAGCACCACCATCAGAGGGTGCAAAGGGGTTTTCTGAAGGCAATGGTCCATCAGCTGCATTGAGATGAGAACTGAAGGTGACATTCTCTCCAGGCATGGGTACATAGGCATTCTCACCGGGTTCCTCAAAACGAGCAAATTCGCCTCGGAACGTAAGGGTAACATCACCCACAGCACCATTACGGTGTTTAGCTATGATGATCTGTGCCTTGCCTCGAAGGTCACGTCCATGATCGTCCTGATAAATGTGGTAATACTCTGGACGATGGATGAAGCAAACGATATCTGCATCCTGCTCAATGGCACCGGATTCACGAAGGTCACTCAACTGAGGACGCTTTCCCTCAAGGCCTTCACGTCCCTCAACACCACGATTCAACTGACTCAACGCAACGATAGGTATGTTCAGTTCCTTGGCCAATCCCTTGAGGTTTCGGCTAATCATACTAACCTCTTCCTGACGGTTACCATAGTTCATGCCTGATGCGGTCATCAGCTGAAGGTAGTCAATCATAATCATCTTTACACCATGTTCGCGGACAAGACGACGAGCCTTGGTACGAAGCTCGAAAATGCTCAAACCACTGGTGTCATCCACATAAATCGGAGCATTGTCAAGTTGGTTGATACGTGAATCAAGTTGAGCCCACTCATGGGGTGCCAACTGACCGCTACGCAACTTCTCACCACTGATCTCACATACATTACCCATCAGACGGCGCACCAACTGCACCGTTGCCATTTCAAGGGAGAAGAGCGCTACGGGAATATTATGGTCACAACCCATCTTCTTCATCAT
>DCIS01000160.1:2698-3757 GCA_002317475.1 Prevotellaceae bacterium UBA1720
ACCACTCAATCCACCATCCTGAGCAGCAGCCTCCTTCAACATACGCAGCGCTTCTTCAAGAGCAGGATTGATTTGTTGGGCCGTACCACGAGTGTTGGTTTGGGAGATACGGAAAAGGTCTGCCTCCACTTGTTGCATCAATTCACCGACATCACTAGTCTGGTCAAAAGCCCCTTGCAACACAGATGATGCAAAAGTGATAAGCTGACGAGCCATGAACTTTTGCTTAATAATCTTGGCATGATAGGCAATATGAGCAGAACTGGTGACATTCCCAGCAAGTTGGGTCACGTACAAGGGGCCACCTGCTTCCTCCAGTTTATCTGTCGATTCCAACTGATCCGTAACCGTAAGGATATCAATTGGCTTCTGCATGATATTGAGGTTCTGTACAGCCTCATAGATAATCTGATGACGATGGTCATAGAATGACTCGGGAGTAAGGATCTCACAAATCTGACTATAGGCATCCTGCTCAATCATGATTGCACCTATAACGGCAGCCTCCATCTCAAGGTTTTGGGGCTGACGATGACCAAGACTGTCCATTTGGGGGACCTCTACAACCTTCTTGGAAGAATTGCGTCGGGTAGTGTTATTTGCTGGCATATTGTCGTGTGGTTTATTTTTGACGTTAACTGCAAAGATAAGAAGAATATCTTAAAAAAACAAAAGAGAATGAAAAATATAAGATACTTTTGCATCAAATTCACAAAAAATGGATAACTTTGCCACAACAAATATCACAAGTAGATAGCAATCTCACAAAAGTACATTTACAACATGAAGAAAATTTGCCTCTCCGTCATATTGATGATGTCCCTGGCCATGTATGGCACAGTAGATGTCATGGCAGCACCAACGAAGCAACAGAAAAGAGTAGTCTACACACTCAAGAACCTAAAGTTGGATGCTACTACGCAAAAAAGTCTGCAACCTTTGCTTCTGTCATATCTGCAAGAATTAAAAGCTGCTCAAAAACCTTATGACGACCTCAAAGAGAAGTACAAGAATGACATAGATAAAGGTACACTGACTGACAAGGTTGCCTCTGCCCTA
>DCIS01000160.1:3971-16078 GCA_002317475.1 Prevotellaceae bacterium UBA1720
TACAGCCTTCGTATAGCCTACGTAAATGTACGGTGTTTATACGGTGTTTGTACGTATAAAGTACGGTATCTGTGGGTAGCATGCTATCCACTTTTTTTGTACCTTTATTTCTTAGAATACTTCTTGATTAGATTGTAGGCAGAATACAAGCCGAACTCGCCAGCCTGACTCAAATCAACCAGAGCCTTGTCAACCTTGCCCTGCATGACAAGACTTAAACCACGGTTGTAATAAGCCTCTGCAAAATGTGGATCGACAGCAAGTACCTTGGTATACGCCTCTTCAGCCTTGTCGTATTCATGCAGATAGTAATAGATGTTTCCAACATTATAAAGAGCAGATGTGAAATCACGGTCCAGTTGGAATATCCTCTTTAAATCATCGGCAGCCTTGTTGAGCTCCAAGCGGGAATCCTGAGTCAGTTCCTCAACATTAGCATAAAGCGCACAGCGCATCTGTGCACGCATGAACAATGCCAAGAGATTATTCCGATCTTTTGACAAGACAACATCAAGGTCAATAATGGCTGATTCAAAATCACGAACGAAATAATAATCAAGTGCACGAAGGATCAGAGCAGAAACGGGTACTCCAGAACCTGACTGATGGGTCTCTATCTCATGTGACTGCTGCGTGATATCATCAAAGAAACGATCTGTGTCAGTGATCTCTACGCGACCTTCATGATTGGTAATCCTTAGGTTTCCAAAAGACTGATGTTCTTTATTGAACTGTTCAACCAAGGGATGATAAGTAGCCGTTTCGTGACCAAAGGTCTGATTGGAATAATAGGACAGTACATACGAATCCTGTGGTTTTACTTCTGTTTCCCTATCTTGAACCTTACCACGGTATTCGTTGGCATACTGTTCGTGGTATTCTTCCTTGTCAGCCTCAACTAACTTATTATAGTCTTCTATGTCGTGATCACTTTCCTTACGGGTTTTATTTGCAGACTTCTTCTTGCCAGAAGTGGTACCTTCCATACGGGCTTTCAGTACCTTGAACTCATCGCGTTCGGCTCCATACACATCTCCCAATTTCCTTCGTATGCCGGCACGTATCGTATAACCATCCCAGAAGTTAGGATACTCCTTTAGAATAACCGTCAGATCTTCCAATGCTGCTTTGTAGTTACCTGTGTTATTCAACAAAACAGCACGATTGTAAATGGCGATATAGTTATCTGGTTCGTTCTCAATTACAAAATTGAAATCCTCAATGGCTCGATTGTCATCACCTACCTGAGCACGGAGTAACGCTCGATTAAAATGTCCGATGAAACTGCGATTATTAATCTCGAGGGCAGCATCATAGTCATTCATGGCACCTCGCAGATTATCCTGGTAATATCGCGCCATTGCACGGTTGATATACAAATCTATCTGCCTTGGCATTTGGACTATTGCCTTGTCGAGCGTTGCCTCAGCATCTTTGTAGTTGTTCCGTTTAAGGAGCATCATGGCCTTGATACTTAATGCAGAACCATCAAAGGCATTGACATCAAGAGCACGATCAGCCCATTTTTCAGCACCTACTGTATCTTCTTTAGCCAACAGAACCTGTGCCTTGATTGTGTAATTGTTCGATGTCTTGGGCCATTTTGATATCATCCTGTCCAAGCACGAGTCTGCACGTTCATAGGCTTTCTGCTCTATCTGACACAAAACCATGTTGTGCCAGACATCAGCATCAGCAGGATCCAAATCAATAGAATGGCGATAATCCATTTCGGCATCTGCATACTTGCCGTTATTAATACGACAAAGTCCACGCAAATTATAGTAATTTGGGGTATAGGGATTTCGTGTTATTGCGTTTGAAACATCCTGTTCGGCACCAGTAAAGTCCTCGAGATAGAATTTAGCCAGTCCACGGTAGAAATGTGGTTCTGCCAAATGAGGTTTGGCATTGATTACGAGGCTAAACCTTTGGATGCTCAATACATAATCCTCATAGTACAAAGCACTTCTACCCATGATCATTACACGCTCCGTGTTGAACTGAGCCCGAACATGTATGGGGAACATCCATAACAAAAGAATGGCAAAGGTTGATGACCAATGCCAAACTCTTTGTGTATGATTAGAATAGTACTTGTACATACTATGAGTTATAAATACTGACAGGAAAAAGTTCGGATTTATCGACGAACCTTCACCTTATAGTTGCAACTGAAGTTACCCTTGAGCAAAGAATTAAGTTTGCCCTTAACCAATTGCTTACGAAGTCCTGTAAGATGATCGGTAAATACTTCTCCTTCAAGGTGATCAAACTCATGTTGCATTACACGAGCCAGATAACCACCTACCCACTCATCATGAGGTTGGAAGTTCTCGTCAAGATACTGTACATGGATACGGGTAGGACGAACCACCTTCTCGTGCAAACCAGGCAACGAAAGACAACCTTCCTCCGAAGAATCCTTCTCTGTATCATCGTACTCAATGATATGAGCATTAATGAAAGTGTGAATATAGCCCTTATATTCGGGCATATCCTCACTCAGAAGATCCAGATTGATTACAACCAGACGAATGCTCAAACCAATCTGAGGAGCAGCCAAACCGATACCCTCACTTCGATCCAGGGTGTCATACATGTCCTGAATGAGCTGTGACAGGTTTGGATAGTCTGGTGTGATATCTTCAGCCACTTTGCGAAGAACGGGCTGACCTAATGTGTATATGGGAAGAACCATTAAATTAAAATTTATGTCTATTATCTGAAATTATATCGGTAAATCCTATTAAAAAGGCATTGGAGGCAATGAACTTCTGGAATCCATCCAACTCTGTAGAATGATCGTAGCACTAATCTCATCAACGAGAGCCTTGTTCTGACGGTCTTTCTTCTTCAATCCTGCCTCTAACATTGTACGATGAGCCATAACACTGGTGAACCTCTCATCGTACATCTCAACAGGTATGTTAGGCAACTGTTTCTGTAACTGTCTGACAAAAGCATTCACTCGGGGCAGATTATCGCTGTCTTCTCCATTGGTCTGTTTGGGCAAACCAACCACAAAACGCTCTACAGGTTCACGTGTGGTATAATCCACAAGAAATTTCATGAGTTCATGCGTAGCAACAGTACATAATCCTCCAGGTACTATCTGCAGTGTGTCCGTTACGGCAAGTCCTGTACGCTTTGCTCCGTAATCAATGGCTAAAACACGACTCATTCTTCTTGCTAATTTAACATCAACAACCGTTCCCTACCATGACACTCATAGTGCTTTAGTAAGAAACGGCTTGTTGTTATTAGAAAGAACCGCTTAAATGCAGCACTTATATTCTTCAAATTACTTCTTGTAGAGCAACCAAGCACCCTGATACTGGCTCTCAAGAGCAGCACGACTTGCAGCAGCTTCAGCCTTGGTGTCAAAAGTAGTAGCAACAACACGATACCAGTCACTGCCATTAACCTTAGCCTTAACTACAGCAGGCTTGTAACCATCGCTCTCCAACTTCTTGTACAACTGAGTAGCATTTGCAGGTACACTCATGCTGGCAACCACAACGCTATATGCCTTCAGTGTCACACCCATAACAGCCTCTGTAACCTCAGTACGTACAGGCACATTGCTATAATCCTGGACGGGAGTTACAGTTGTTGTGGTAGTAGTAGCAGGAGTAGTAGCAACAACAGTATTGGTGGGAGTAGTAGCAACAGCCTGATTATTGTATTGAGCAGCCTGAGCCTTATCGTAAGCCTTCTTGTATGCACTCTCTTTGCTCTTGCAAGATGTCATGGCAAAAACCATAGTCAGGGCAGCGCCCATTACGAAAAACTTCTTCATTTTATTAGATATTCTAAATGTTGATAATGATTCTATTACGCAAACACTTTATTTTTGCACAAAGATACTGAATATTTTCTTATTTACAAATCAGTTTCAACAAAAAAAAGTTAAAAACAGGAATAAAATAACCTTCATAAACAATTATTTACTATCTTTGTGCTCAAAGAACATTAAAAACGTAATAATCATGAAGGGTATTAACTATTTACTAGCGTTTATTGGTGGTGCCGCAGTAGGTGCTGCAGCAGGTCTTCTTTTAGCTCCCGAGAAGGGTTCTGACACTCGTGCAAAAATCATGGAAGCACTACACAAAAGAGGTATCCGTCTGAATAAAAAGGAGATGGAAAGTCTCGTGAGTGAAATTGCTGAAGAATTGCAGCCCAACGAAGAATGAAAGAAGACAAGACACAGGAACAACTGAAAGAATTGCTCACAGAGGCCAAGAATTATTATGGTCTCCAGAAAGAGTACCTTAAGTTGACTGCAGCTGAGCAAATGACACTTTTGCTTGCAAAAATTGCGGTCTGGCTTATTGGTATACTCATTGCCTTTCTCGTTATTTTGTTCCTTGGTCTGGCATTATCCATCTGGGTTGGCGAAGCAATCGGCAACAAGGCTCTTTGCTATGTGATATATGCTGTACTGCTGTCACTTTTCTTCCTCATCTTCTATTTGTGTAGGAGAAAACTGATCGTCATACCATTTGCAAGAATGATGACGAACATTTTTTTCACAGACCATTCGGATCAGTCCAAAGACAATTCTTACGATGAAGAGGCGAAATAATGATTATAGACGCCATCTTGAAATGGCTAATCTTGACGAACTGCAGATGATACAGTTTCGTCGGGCTGAGATCATGAATGAAATGACGCATTCACGCGATCGTATGCAAAACGCCTTTTCTTCTCTGACCACAAAAGACGAAATTCCTTCGGATAAATGGGGCAAAACTGCATATCTCATTTCTACAGGAGCAAAGATAATGACGGCAGTCAAATTAGGACTGAAGATAGGCCGGGCAATTCGCTCTTTGACAGGCCACAAGAAGTGAATCACAACTAGGAAGCCCTAGGAAAGTATAGGAAAGTATAGGAAAATTCCGGGAAAGACTAGGAAAACCTAGGAAAGACTAGGAAAACTAGAGAATACAAAGCATTAGTCGAAGAGGCTGATGCTTTTTTATTAGGCGTATAGGTCATTTAGGCATATAGGTCATTTATCACTTGTCAGAAAAGTGTTGTCCCCAAACTCTCGTCTGAGGACAACCACAACACAAACACAAAATAAAACACGATTGATAATGATACGCCTTCAATACATCGGATATTTACACAAAGGGGGAAGGAGGAAGAACGATTCACATCGGTTCATTTACTTCCTGGCGTATCTAACAATCATACTTGTCTGCCCTGGTAACCATGAAATATTTAATAACTGATGAGCAGACTCAATGTGTGTCCCCAAAATTACGATTTATTTCTTAAACGAACAAGTTTTTTATCCTTTTTTATTCGAACGTGTGCAAAAAATAATCCGGACAAGCATTATTGCTCATCCGGATTAAGTATTGTTTATGAAACGCTTTTTAGTTCAATCCGAACAAAGTAGCCAGGCCCTTGTCAACACCACTAAAGCCCATGAATGCCAAAGCCAGCAGACCAGCTGTGACGAGAGCAATGCTCATGCCTTGAAGTGCCTTGGGAATAGCAACACGGCCAAGTTGCTCACGTATACCTGCGAAGACAACCATTGCCAGTGCGAAGCCAAGTGCAGTGCTAAGTGCATAAACCACACCGGTCAGCAAACCTGCCTCCTCGATACCGGTATGTGCATAGGTACCTTGAGCTACCAGGATAGCTACACCAAGGATACAGCAGTTGGTGGTAATCAGAGGAAGGAAGACACCCAGTGCCTGATAGAGGCTGGGACTTACTTTCTTCAGGATGATCTCAACCATCTGAACCAAAGCAGCAATCACAAGGATAAACGCAATGGTCTGCAGGTAAACGAGATCATTGGGTACCAGAATCAATGTCTGAATGAGGTAAGTAACTATTGTTGCAATGGTAAGCACGAAGGCTACAGCAGCACCCATACCAGTGGCAGTCTCCACCTTCTTGCTAACTCCAAGGAATGGACAGATTCCGAGGAACTGTGACAGCACTACGTTATTAACGAAGATTGCTGTGATGAAAATAAGAATGTATGCCATAACGATTATGCTTTCTTGATTTTGTTAACAATAGCGATGAGGTAACCCAATGCGATAAATGCACCAGGAGCCAGTACGAATACCAATGCACCGTAACTGTCGGGGAAGAGTTCGAAGCCGAACACCTTACCGGTACCCAGCAACTCACGCACACCACCCAGCAGAGTCAGAGCGATGGTGAAACCAAGACCCATACCAATACCGTCAAAGATGCTGGCAACAGGATTGTTCTTCGCAGCAAAAGCCTCAGCACGTCCAAGGATAATACAGTTCACAACAATCAATGGAATGAAAAGACCCAAAGAAGCGTAAACATCGGGTACATAAGCCTGCAGACACATCTGAAGGATGGTTACCAATGATGCAATAACAACAATAAACGAAGGTATACGAACCATATCAGGGATAAGGTTCTTAATCAGTGAGATGACAAAGTTACTGCAGATCAAAACTGCCATAGTTGCCAAACCCATTGACATACCGTTCAGTGCACTGGATGTGGTACCCAGTGTAGGACACATACCCAGGAGAAGTACAAAGGTAGGATTCTCCTTGATGATGCCATTCAATAATACTTTCATGTAATTCATATCAGAGTTCTCCTATCTTTTAGTTCTGTTGTGTTGCTGAAGTCTCAACGTCTGCTCCAGTTTTAAAGGCAGAGGCATGAGCAGCATTAACGGCTCTCAGGAACGAACGACTGGTAATGGTAGAAGCTGTAATGGCATCAACCTCACCACCATCCTTGCTGACAGTGATATTGTTCACACCGGGAGTCATACCAATGATGCTACCCTTTCCACCTTCCTGGAACCAGTCACCAGCCTTGGCACCAAGTCCGGGAGTCTCCTTGGTTTCCAATACGCTGTAACCCAGGATCTTGCCTTCCTTGTCAAAGCCAACCATAATGGTCAGATCACCACCAAAACTTGCATTCTGGGGGTCAACAGCCTTTACGGCCACACTACCGTTCTCAGCACTGTAGACAGTCATACCGTCAACCTCCTCAGTCTTGGTGATCTTGACTTGATTATCCTTTAGGACATCCTTGATGGCCTGTTCTTCGTTCTCCTTCTTTATCTGTGCGATAGTATCCTTGGTGATACTGTTCACGTATGCCAGACCTGCACCTGCAACAATTGCAATGACGGTGAGAACAATGGCCATGTTATACCATGTAGAAGCTAACTTTTTCATTTGCTTGCCTCCTTTCTTACTACTTCACCGAAGCGCTTAGGTTTGCAATAGGTGTTGATAAGGGGAGTGAATGCATTCATGATGAGAATAGCAAAACTCATACCCTCGGGATATGCACCCCACAGACGGATTACAACAGTCAGGAAACCAATGGCGCAACCATAGATAATCTGACCCTTGCTGGTCATGGGCGAGGTAACATAGTCTGTTGCCATAAAGCATGCACCGAGCATCATACCACCAGTGAGGACATGGAACAAAGGATTGACATACTGATCGGGGTTAACCAACCAGAGCAGACCTGTCAGTACAACTACTGTACCGATGATGCTGACGGGAATGTGCCAGGTGATGATCTTCTTCCACAACATGAAAGCAAGACCGAGCAGAAGTGCAAGTGCACTGACTTCACCCAGTGAACCACCAATCTGACCAAACAGCAGGTCTGTGGTAGCAGGTAAAGCATCAGTCTGACCTGCAGCCAAAAGACTCAGAGGTGTAGCTGCAGTGGTTGCGTCAGCAAGGGCTGTCAACTGTCCAGGAACAGGCCAGCTTGTCATCTGTTGAGGGAATGAAATCAAAAGGAACACACGACCTACAAGAGCGGGGTTGAAGGGATTCTGTCCCAGACCGCCAAAGGTCATCTTACCAATACCAATGGCTACCAGCGCACCGATGATGATAATCCAGATGGGCAGGTTGCTTGGCAGGTTGAATCCAAGAAGCAAACCTGTCAGTACGGCTGAACCGTCGCAAATCGTACAGCGATGACTCTTGAGCAGGAACTTAGCAATAGCCCACTCGAAGAGCACACAAGACAGTACGCTTGTTGCAAGTACCAAGGCAGCACCCAGGCCAAAGAAGTAAAGGCTGGCCAAAAGTGCAGGTACCAGGGCAATGCACACACCATACATGTTCTTCTGTACAGAGTCACCTCCGTGAACATGTGGTGAAAGGGATACTATTAATTTATTTGCCATGATTATTCTTTATTATAAATAAGGTATATTACTTCTGGGCAGCGCGGCTGCGGATAATACCCATGACGGTTGTCTTACCCAATCGGATGTTGTCGAGCAGATAACGATGGCTGGGACAAGTGAACTGGCAAGAGCCACACTCGATACAGCTTACGATATCATTTGCCTCGGCCACCTCCCAATCGTGCTGTGAACTTACTGTTGCCAGCAGGTAAGGCTCAAGGCCCATTGGGCAAGCACTTACACACTTGGCACAGCGTATACAGGGATCGGGTTCAGCACGTCGTGCCTCCTTCTCGTTCATGATCAACAGGCCACTTGAACCCTTTGTCATGGGAATATCCAGACTGATCAGTGCCTTACCCATCATGGGACCACCACCAATAATCTTGCCTGTATCCTCGGGCAGACCACCACATTCGTCGATGAGCTGCTGGAAGGGAGTACCCAGACGAGCCAAGAGGTTGCTGGGATTCTTCACGCTCTTACCCGTAACGGTGATGATACGGTCAATAAGAGGCTTGTTCTTCATCACAGCCTGATAGATGGCAAAGGCAGTACCAACGTTCTGAACTACTGCACCTACATTGATAGGAATTGCAGGAGGAGCAGGAACCTCACGACCGATTACAGCGTCAATCAACTGCTTCTCACCACCCTGTGGATACTTCACCTTCAAGGGAACTACCTCGATATTAGGATGGCTCTGAGCCTTCTCTGTCATCAGTTTGATTGCATCAGGCTTGTTATTCTCTATACCAATGTAACCACGAGTTACATTCACAGCCTTCATGATGCACTCTACACCCTCGAGGATCTCCTCTGCGTGCTCC
Organism: Prevotellaceae bacterium UBA1720; assembly: GCA_002317475.1. Lineage (GTDB taxonomy): Bacteria > Bacteroidota > Bacteroidia > Bacteroidales > Bacteroidaceae > Physcousia. The sequence continues at coordinate 13,002 of DCIS01000160.1, forward strand.
ATCATCAGACTATGGTCTGCAGTCAGATAGGGCTCACACTCTACGGCATTGATAATCACGCACTCTGCCTTGGCACCAGGAGGGGGACAAAGCTTCACGTGGCAAGGGAAGGTAGCACCACCCATACCTACGATACCGGCATTCTTTACTTTCTCGATGATGGCTTTGCTGTCCAGTTCGGGATGCTCACTGAGCTTCTCCAACTTGGTGGAGCGGTCAATGCTCTCTTCCCACTCATCACCTTCCACGTCTACATATACGGCCATACGACGTGTGTCGCTGGCATCCAGGGCAACGTCAACCTTTGACACCTTACCACTGACGCTACTGTAGATGGGGGCACTAACAAAACCTCCAGCCTCACCCAGCAAGGTACCAACCTTCACCACGTCGCCCTTCTTTACTACAGGCTTGGCAGGGGCACCAATGTGCTGGAACATGCTGAACACAGCCTGCTTGGGCAGGGCAGCCTCACGGATGGGACTACCAGCAGACAGTTTGTTCTCTGCGGGATGTACACCGCCTAATTTAAATGTCTTCATATCTGCTTACTGTTGTTCTTGTTTAACTTCGGGTTGTGCTGCAGGAGCTGCGGGCTGTTGTGCAACGGGTGCCTCAGCAGGCTTCTCTACGGGAGCTGTAGCTGCTTCTGCTGCCTTCTTTGCCTCAGCAGCAGCCTTCTTTGCTGCAGCCTCTGCTTCACGCTCAGCCTTGGGTTTGCGTGGAGGGAAGTTGATGGCATGGATAGCTCCGCGTGGACAGTCATCCTCGCACTTACGGCACATCTTACACTTGTCGGGATCAATATGAGCCATGTTGCTGTCCACGGTAATAGCCTCAAAGGCACAGGCCTTCACGCACTTACCACAACCGATACAGCTGTTCTTGCACTCCTTGACAGCCAGGGCACCCTTGTCCTTGTTGTTGCAGAGCACAACGACCTTACGGTTCTTGGGACCCTGAGCACGAAGCTCGATGATGAAGCGTGGACAAGCCTTGGCACATGCACCACAACCTGTACACTTGCTCTCGTCAACCTCGGCAATGCGTGTCTCGGGATTAACCTTGATAGCACCGAAGAGACAAGCGTGCTCACAGTCACCTTCACCAAGGCAACCATAGAGACACTGGGTCTCACCCATACCCGTCATATTCTGGATACGACAAGAGTGGGCACCATCGAACTCAACGCCGTGTGGACGTGCATCGCAGGTACCAGAGCAACGTACCACTGCCACCTTGGGTGCAGCAGCACTGGCCTGGAATCCCAGTACACCGGCAACTTTCTCCATGACAGCCTGTCCGCCTACAGGGCAAAGCAAGCCATCAATTGATCCACCATCAGCAGCCTTTACGCAAGCACCTGCGAAACCACCACAACCGGGGTATCCGCAACCACCGCAATTGGCCTGAGGCAGCAGTTCTGCCACCTGAGCAATGCGTGGATCTTCATGAACAGCAAATTTCTTGCTGGCAGCAAACAGTACGAGCGCGGAAATCAGACCGATACCGCCGAGTACAATTACTGCAATCAGAATTAAATCCATGATGTTTGTTTTTTGTAAATTGATTGTTATTTAGTTATTTGTTTTCTCAGAATGTTTTGGTTATCAGTAAGGAAGGGAGTGGTTTTGATTTATGTTTGGGCATGTGTCATGGGGTTTCATTCGCCAAGCGTTTCCCTCACGCTGAAGGAGAACTGCTTCTGGAACTTGTCACGACAGAGGTAGATACCCATGAAGTACACAGCCACTGCCCCCAGTGACAGCAAGGCCGAAAGCGTTTCGCCGACACCCATCTTGAAACATGCAAACAGCACCACTACAAGCAGCACGATAGGCAGCATGTATGCCCACACCGTTGCCTTCAGCCCTTGATGGATGCTTCCCAGGAGCAGCACGTTCTGCCCTACCCTGTATCTGGTCACGTCCTTGCATATCACATCCACCTCTTTTTCCTTGGTTTCTGAACTTTGGCAGAGTTTGGCAGCATGACAACCAGCACAGGCCGACCCTTGCAACATCTTGACATGCAGAATGTTACCCTCTATTCGGGAAATCGTGCCGATATGTTTAATTGTATCTGTTGCGCCTTTCATGCGTATGTGTATGCGTAAACCTATTTTAATATGAACATGCAAAGATACATAAAAAATCTCATTCAACCAATCTTTATCTCTTCTTTTATCACTTAAATGAAGAAAAAGTGAAAGAAAGTGTTGTTGGGAATTCCCGTACAAGGATATTTCGTATTTTTGTGCAAAAGTTGTGTTATATAAATTCGCATTTTTTGATTAGAACCCAACTTAAGTGAACACATAATACATGGAAAAGAAAGAAATTACAATTTCTCAGGCACAGAGAATGGTGGACGAATGGATACACACCTATGGAGTGCGTTATTTCAGCGAACTGACCAATATGGCCGTCCTGACAGAGGAGGTTGGGGAACTGGCTCGTATCATGTCACGAAAATATGGCGATCAGTCATTCAAACCGGGAGAAAAGCAAGACCCTGCAGATGAAATGGCTGATATTCTCTGGGTGCTCCTGTGCCTGGCCAACCAGACAGGGGTAGACTTAACCGAAGCACTTGAAAAAAACATACAAAAGAAAACTAACCGAGACAACAAACGCCACATTAACAATCCCAAACTGAAAAATTAGGTTATCATCGTTTTAATAATACAAATTGTACGTACAGCCTACGTATAGCCTACGTACAGCCTACGTAGATGTACGGTGTTTATACGGTGTTTGTACGGTGTTTATACGGTGTTTATACGGTGTTTATACGTAGGATGTAGGTACTATACGGACAGACAAGACTTGAATCAGTAATATCACTTGACCGATATCATACAAGGACAACCATATTAATTCCGGGGGATATATCTTTACAAAGCAAATAATAAAGGCCGTATCTCGCGACACAGCCTTCACTCAGAATTCAATAGGTATTAGTTTTTAAGGTAAAAAGATTGTTTTGTATGTGCTTGCAAAGTTCGGACTTTTTTTTCATTGGAACAAGTCTTTTTTTATGTTATATAACATGTTTTAGCATAAATTCAGTCATAA
>DCIS01000160.1:16150-23925 GCA_002317475.1 Prevotellaceae bacterium UBA1720
TGCTAAAATGTTCATTCAACTTACACCTTATTTAAAATTATATTATTATCTTTGCATTAGGAAACAATATAATTTCAGAAAATGGCAGTTACAGAAACAGCTTCAACAGAGAAGAAAAGCTTGAATTTTATCGAGCAGAGAGTAGAGAGTGACCTGGCTGAGGGTAAGAACGGAGGTCGTATACAGACTCGTTTCCCACCCGAACCAAACGGATATTTACACATTGGTCATGCCAAGGCTATTGCTATGGACTTCGGTGTGGCTGAAAGATTTGGTGGCACATGCTGCCTTCGCATGGACGACACTAACCCACAAAAGGAGGATCACGAATACGTCGAGGCCATCAAGCACGACATCGAGTGGCTGGGCTACAAGTGGGACAAGATCACCTATGCCAGCGACTATTTCCAGGATCTCTGGGACTTCGCTGTATGGTGCATCAAGCAGGGTCGTGCCTACATCGACCAGCAGACCAGCGAGGAGATTGCTGCCCAGAAGGGTACTCCCACACAGCCTGGAACCAACAGTCCCTATCGTGATCGTCCCATTGAGGAGAGTCTCGCCTTGTTTGAGCAGATGAACAGTGGCAAACTGGAACCAGGAAGCATGATCCTTCGTGCCAAGATCGACATGGCAAGTCCAAACATGCACTTCCGTGACCCCATCATGTACCGTATCCTCAACATGCCTCACATCCGTACAGCAGACAAGTGGAACGCCTACCCCATGTACGATTTCACTCATGGTCAGAGCGACTATCTGGAGGGTGTGACACACAGTATCTGTACGCTGGAGTTCGTTCCTCATCACGAGTTGTACGACCTCTTCGTGACCTGGATGAAGGAGTGGAAGGGCGAGACAGACAATATCGAGGACAACCGTCCACGTCAGTTCGAGTTCAACAAACTGAACCTCAACTACACCCTGATGTCCAAGCGTAACCTCTTGGTTTTGACCAAGGAAGGTGTGGTAAGTGGTTGGGACGACCCTCGTATGCCCACTATCTGTGGTATTCGTCGTCGTGGTTACAGTCCCGAGTCTTTGCGTCTTTTCATCGACAAGATTGGCTATACCACTTTCGATGCCCTCAACGATATCAAGTTGCTCGAGGCAAGTGCCCGTGAGGACCTTAATGTTCGCGCTCAGCGTGTCAGTGCCGTACTGAACCCCGTGAAGCTGGTCATCACGAACTATCCCGAGAATCAGGTAGAGGAACTGACAGCCATCAACAATCCCGAACTGCGTGATACTGAGGGAAATACCATCACCGAAGGCAACACCCACACCATCAAGTTCAGTCGTGTGCTGTGGATTGAAGGTGAGGACTTCATGGAGGATGGTGGCAAGAAATTCCAGCGTCTGGGTCCCGGCAAGGAGGTTCGCCTGAAGAATGCCTACATCATCAAGTGTCCCGACAGCGTGGAGGAGAGTTGCATCAAGGATGCTGAGGGCAACATCATCGAGATTCATGCCGAGTATGATCCCGAGAGCCGTAGTGGTATGCCCGGAGCTGACCGCAAGATCAAGGGTAAGACCTTGCATTGGGTCAGCGCTGACCACTGTGTCGAGGCTGAGGTGCGCAACTATGACCGTCTCTGGACCTGCGAGAACCCACGTGATGCTATCAAGCAGTACGAGGATGAGCATGGCACTCGTGGCATTGAGTCTATGCGTCCCTTCCTCAACCCCGATTCGCTGCATATCCAGAAGGGATACATCGAGGAGTGGGCTGCTGAGCAGAAGCCCCTCACCTACCTGCAGTTCCAGCGTACGGGCTACTTCAATGTTGATCCCGATTCAACTCCCGAGCACCCCGTCTACAACAAGACTGTCAGCCTGAAGGAGGCAAAGTTCTGATTCTATGCAACAGTATTTCAAAGCATTTGTCTTGATACTGGGATGTATCAGTGAGGGATATCTCATTTACAGACATTTTACAAGTGTAGCACCTGGTGCAAAAAACCAGGTGATACTCTTGCTTCACTGCGTGCTTCTTGCCTTCTTTGCCTTTGCCTTATCCTACACCATAAAAGCAATCAGGAACAAGAAATAGGTTACGTTTCAACCCAGAAACTCAGAAACCCAGAAACAAGAAACAAGAAACGAGAAACCCAGAAACAAGAAACCCAGAAACAAGAAACGAACTTGAGAAAAGACGACCAGAACTACTTTGCTGACCCAGAGTTTCAGCGCATTCTTGAACAATATGAGAATGCCTGTGAACAAGGCGAATCGATATACATGGATGCCGAGGAACTGACCGACATTGCCGAATACTACATGACGCACAACGAGGAGGCCAAGGCAAACGAGTGTATCGAACTGGCTGTGTCATTGCATCCTGATGCCACTGATCCACAGATATTTCTGGCTCGCCAACAACTCTTCCACGACAACATTGCTGCGTCTTACTCCATCCTCGACAACATACAGGATCAAAGTGATCGCGAGGTGATATTCCTTCGTGCCGAACTCTTGCTCAAGGAGAAAAAAACAGCAGTAGCCTCGGCATTCGTACAGGAGTATTACGACAATCTCTATGAGGACCGCGATGCTTTTATCTACGATATTGCCGACATTTTCTACGAGTACGAATACTATGAAGAAGCCATGCAATGGGCAAAGCTTCTACTGGAGGAGTATCCCAAATATCCTGAGGCTGAGATGCTCTTGGTGGATATCTTGCTGAAGATGGGCAAGTTTGAGGAGGCACAGATACAGGTTGAGGCCTTGGTGGACAAGGACCCCTTCAACCAGAACGCATGGATGGCACTTGCCGAAGCATTGGCTCTGCAGGAGAAATGTGAGGAATCACTCGAAGCCTCTGAATATCTCTTGGCTATCAACGAGAAGCACCCTGAGGCCATGCTCACCCGAGCCAGCAACCTTTTCTACCTCAACCGTATTGCCGAGGCACACGATCAGTACCAGGCTTACCTGACTTTGTACCCAGATGAGTATGCCGTTTTGTACCTTGACGGCATCTGTCTTGCCAACCTTGAAAGGCATGATGAGGCACGAACCGTATTGCAGAGAGCCCTGGAGGTAAGCAATCCTGATGCACCTGAACGCATTCACATCCATCTGCAGTTAGCCTATGTCTACAGCAAACTGAGTCAGCTCAGAGATGCACTTGACCAACTGGATCAATGCAACAACTACCCTACTCCGGAAACACCCATTGACATGGATCTGGCACGAGGGCACATCTATCTTGAGAATGGTGAGTACGAGGATGCAGAGAGACACTTTGATGCAGCAATCCGTAACAGCAAGAATCCGTTTGACACCCTCCTCATGATTGGCATAACACTCGGAGAGACAGGTCATTACACAAAAGCTGTAGAAATATTCCAGAATCTCCATGACAGCACTATGGAGAATGCAGAGGAGAAGACGTCACCCTACCTGGCTTACTGCCACCTCTTCCTGAACAACAAAGACCTTTACCTGCAGTTTCTCAAGGAGGCTGCGCGTCTCAACCCCAACACAACGCAGTTCCTCTTCTCCCAGTTCTATCCAGGCTCCCCTGTTGCCGATTATTACGAGATTGCCCTCAAACGACTCAAGGGAGGTGAATAGAACATCTCCGTAAATCTGTATTATGTAATTTACTTCACATAAATTCTGAAAGGAACATTCTTCGTGGTATAGCCCAACTGTATGTCTCCACTCTCCTGCCCCTTCTTAATATTGAAGTGCAAACGGCATGAGGTCAGCCAGTTGACGAAGTGAAGTCGGATATAGAGGTCATTCGGTGTTGTCCAACCATAACTGGTGGAAACAAGGAATGGTTCCGGGATATTGCTATAATTGTTCTTGAAGGCACGGAAATTCAGTGGCATACCTTCAATACTATTCAGCAACCATTGCTGATAACCACAGTTCAGGGTGAAGGTGCGCCCTGTGGTAGTGGTGACTTTCAGGTTCAGTTGCATACGATCCTTGTCATAATTCACCACGGCTGTTCGCCACCCTAGGTCGTTGGCTGCCAAATCAACGGTGAACGGCGAATGATGCTGAGACGAACTTGCCTTGCCACGGGTATAGGGCATGACGTACTCCTTCTCTGCAAGCATTTTCTGGGTAAGAGGTTCCGTTGTCATCACCTTCTCCGAGGCACCTTGTGCCAGTTTATTGACCCACATGTGCTCAAGGTTTCCATTGCCTCTCATACACTGGGTAATGGCCACTACCATGTCTTGTTTGGGCAACACATAGATATACTCTCCATACGCACCGTCAGCACGCCACATGTCAGGATAGTTGCACGGCCAGATATGAAAACCATATTTTCTGGTTTCAGTATCAACCTGCTTCGTCAGCATTTGGTCTATCCATTCACCCTGTACCAGTTGTTTACCTGACCACCTGCCACGTTGTACCAGCAGTTGTCCAAATTTGGCCATTGACTCTAGCTGCAGGAAGAGTCCCCACCCTCCACAGGTGATACCTTCTGGGCTCTCCTCCCAGTAGGCCTGGGTGATATGCATGGGTTGGAACACCCGCTCACGCAGGTAGTCCATCATTTTCTTGCCTGTGACGCGCTGTATCATGGCCGAGAGCAGATAGCTGTCTATGCTGTCATAGGCAAACACTGTACCAGGCAAAGCCACCATCTTCTGGGCCAGATAGGTACGTGTCCAATCCTGAACCCTGGTACGCATTGTGGTATTGACGGGCAGACCGGACTGCATGGTCAGCAGGTCTCGCACGGTGATGAGGCAAAGCGAATCACTTGGCTCCTGAGGAAGCATATCGGGCAGAATGTCAGCCAGATGGGTGTCAAGGGTAAGGAGCGAATCCTCAATGGCCAGTCCTACAGCTACTGCGGTGAATGTCTTCGAACAGGAATAAAGTGTATGGGGATAGGATGCTGCCCATGGCGCATTGTATTTCTCTGCCACCACTTTGCCATGACGAAGTACCATGATACCATGGATATCCGTGTCTGTCTGGGCCATTAGGGTATCTATAAACTGCAACAAAACCCTTGAGCTCAATCCCTGAGACTCGGGTGTCACGCGCTGCAAGTCTCCCGTCTGTGAGAAACCAGACAGGGTGAGGAGGATTAATATGGCAGCAAATATATGTCTTTTCATATTGTCGTATGTGAAATTCTTTGTTCTATCTTGGTTGTTCTGAGTTCTGTTCACAAAATTACATAAAATAATCATAACATGATAGCTGAAAATCAAAAATGTTTTGTAATTTTGCGAAAGAGAAATTTGAAACCATGAACTACAACGAAATTAGTGATGATTGGCAGTTGGCGAAAGTGCTGCATCAGGAGGAACCTGTCATACGCAGATGCGCCTTCAAGGGAGTGAATCTTACGGCCGAGAGTGAACTGGCTCTCAGTCATACCTATCGTGATTGCATCTTTCTGGGTTGTGCCCTGCCTATGGGGTTGAAGAAACTCATGAAGGACAGTCTGGTCTTTCCACGTATGGGTGAGACATTTGATACCTTCCCTTCTCAGCTCTATACTGCCGACACGTTGTATGAAGGTTACAAGGTGGGTGATCCCGATAGTTTCCAGCATTGCTATGACAGCATTGTCTACCGTCATTATCTGAAGATGGGCAAGCGCGCAGAGAATATCAAGGAAACCCTGGCACGTGCCATACATGATCATAGCATCAGCAATGCTATGCATCAATTCTTGTCCCAGTATCATGAGAGAAAGATTGTAGGAGTAATGGGTGGACATGGCTTGAAACGCACGGAGGAACAGTATGAACATGTGGCACGACTAAGCAAGCAACTCACGGAAAAAGGTTATCTGATGATTAGCGGTGGTGGTCCCGGTGCCATGGAGGCTACCCATTTCGGGGCATGGATGGCAGAGCGTGGTGAGGAGGAGTTTGTTGAGGCACTCGCTTTGCTTCGTAAGGCACCCACGTTTGATGATCCTCTGTGGTTGGATACAGCCATGCAGGTCAGGGAGCGCTGGCCACAGAAGGATTACAATAGTCTGGGTATTCCCACCTGGTTGTACGGACATGAACCCTCTACCCCCCTTGCTACCCATATTGCCAAGTATTTCGATAACAGCATTCGCGAGGACGGTATCCTGACCATTGCCAAGGGAGGTATCATCTATACTCCGGGGTCGGCAGGTACGTTGCAGGAGATCTTCCAGGAGGCGGTGCAGAACCACTACCTCAGTTTCGGGTACTCCAGCCCCATGTGCTTCTTAGGCAAAAAATACTGGATGGAGGATGTACCTGTCTATCCCCTCATTCTCGATTTGGTCAGCAAGGGACGTTACAAGAATCTCATCCTTACGCTCAGTGACGACAACGATGACATCATCTCTGTGCTGGACCGTTACAGTACTACAGAATAACAAAGCTTGTATTCCGCGCTAAGGCACTCATTATGTCTGACATCAAACTGGCATACGGCATAGACCCAGCGGGCAAGTTGCGTCATGTACTGGACGTTCAGAACGGACTCTCATGCCAATGCCATTGCCCCGGTTGCGGTGCACCACTGGTAGCCAAGAATGGAGGTGCCAACGTCATGCCCCATTTCGCACATGCCAACGGTATGGCCTGCAGTGGTGCGCATGAATCAATGCTCCACCTCCTGGCCAAGGAGATTCTGGCAGAGGAAAAAGCCATCATGCTTCCCCCCTATGGCTTCGTCTACGAGGGTTGTCTGCAACGCTTCTCTGCCATGGAGATTGAACAACGAACGGACTACAGTATGCTGCAACCTGATGTGGTAGGTGTGCAGAAAAGTCAGCAATCGGGACGTGAAAGTCGCCTTTGGATAGAGATTAAAGTAACACATGAGGTAGGAAGCGATAAATATCTGCAAATAAAGCAACTGAATATCGCATGCATCGAAGTAGACTTATCCAAGTTCACCCAGGATGATATCAAAAAGGAGGACATCAAGAACTTCCTGCTGAAAAGCACGGAAAGCCGATACTGGATCAACAATCCAGTACTGGAACGCCAAGTGGAAAGGATCAGAAGGGAAAGGCGTGAGTATGCCCAACAATATGCACAACAGCATGCACAACAGCACGTCCAATCATCTCCTCAACCTTCGTCCTCTCAGCCTGGATCACAGACACAAAGTCACCGAAAGGAAGATTGCATTCTTTGTCCTAACCACAGCACCCGTACGGCTATCCTGAGGGAGATGAAGATGTTGAAACTGCCCAATGAATACCGACAACTCATCATGCGCTATCCCTTGTCATGGTTCGAGGGCAACCTGACGGCTCCCCATCCTGTTCGCCCTACTGATTTCGTACTCTCCATCGGGAAGGACACCCTATATCTTCCGACCAGCAGTCCTGACCCCTATGGTCGCGAGGTTAATGCTGCTCGCCTGAAACAAAACTGTCAAGCCATACATTTCTTCCAGCAAACATTGCCGCAGTTAGTAAAATCCGGTGGTTCAAGGTGCCAGCACATCATCAAGCACATACCCAATCCCGATGGTTCACTGGACATTATCTGTGCCTTGACTGATACATAAAACCGCCCGAGTCACAAACGTGAAACCCGGGCGAAATTTTTTAAAGTGGGGGTATATATTGTATGTAAGCCCCACACCTTTATTCAGTCTTTTGGAAATCAGAGGCTGATGGTGTACATAATGAGGCTGTGAGCAGGAATCTCAACATTCATCTTCTTGGCAGCCTTTACATCCTCCTTGACAGGATCAATGGGGTGCTTGTCGTAGTTGTTCTCTGCATCCAGAGCACCTGAAAGGGTGGTCTTGACAGCATTGGGCTTAACAGAGAAACGACT
>DCIS01000160.1:24098-31284 GCA_002317475.1 Prevotellaceae bacterium UBA1720
CTGGACTGACCGAACATCTGCTGTACATAGTAGCTGCAGGTGAAGAAGGGACGCTCGTTGTCGAAGTAGATCATGTCGGGATTCCAGTTGGTATTGTGCTTGTAAGCAAACAAGGGAGCGTATGAAGTCATGACAACCTTGTCGGCATTGCGCTCAACGTGCATCAGGTAGATAGCCTCTGCCAGAGCATCGCCCCACTGGTTCATCTGACCATGGCTACGGTCCTGAACGGAGTACTCACCGAGGTATACCTTGCACTTCTTGTCCTTGTAGAAGTCGTTGTCGTACTGACGAGAGTCGATGAACTGCTGACGGGGATCATAGTAGTGCTCGTCGATGATGGGCAGACCAATCTCCTCAGCCAACTTCCAAGAGTTCTCGTAGTCGGGATTGCCGGGATGTGAACCAGGACCTGCGGTACCTACGACAACGATGCCAGGATAGCGCTCCATTACCTTATTATATATATACTTGAAACGCTCGCTGAACTCGGGTGTGATCTTCTCCTCATTACCGATACCCAGATACTTCAGGTTGAAGGGCTCGGGATGACCGGCAGCAGCACGTACAGCACCCCACTTGGTGTTGACATCGCCGTTAGCCCACTCGATGAGGTCAAGAGCATCCTGTACCCATTCGTCCATCTCGTCCATGGGCTTAACCTCCTGAGCCTGGTTGCGCATACCCCAACCACCGTTCACACCCTGGCAGCTGACGCCACAGGGAAGGATGGGAAGAGGCTCCATGCCCATATCCTCGCAGAGCTGGAAATACTCGAAGTAACCAACCTCCATGGACTGGTTGTAACCCCAGGTATTCTTGATAGCCTTACGTGTCTCCTTGGGACCAACGGTTGTCTTCCAACGATAGGTATCCCAGAAACCATCACCACCACCGTGTGCCACACAACCACCGGGGAAACGCATGAACTTGGGATTCAGACCCTCGAGAGCCTCTGCCAGGTCCTTACGTATACCATGACCATGATAGGTGTCCTGAGGTACGAGGCTGACCATATCTACGTCCAGCTCACCGATCTCGAGCACCAGGATCTGCAGATTGGCGTTCTTGCAATCCTCTGATACCTCAAGAGTTGCAACGTACTTCTGCCACTCCTTGTCATAGACATTCAGGGTGGTCTCTGCCAGTACCTTAGGCTTCATACCGGGAGCAGACAGGACAATACGTACGGGCTTACCCTTGCCACTGACATTACGCATGAACACGCTGAAGTCATACTTGGCACCAGCCTTGACGTTCATGCCGTTGAAACCATCGTTCTGCATACCAACGCCAGTCCAGCCGTCAAAGTCATAATAATGACCTACGCGCTCAGCATAGATACGCATATAGGTGGGATTGTTGCTGTGCAAGGGATTCTGGGTACCAAAATTGATGTAGCCGGCAGAGTGACCGGGACGCTGGAACTTCCATGCCGTACCAGGTCCCCAACCATCACGAACAGAAGGATTGTACTCGAATGAGCCATTCTGTACGAGATTGGCATTCAGACCACCATCGGTAGCATAACTGATATCCTCGAAGAAGATACCGAGAAGTTCGTCGCTGATCTGCTTTCCACCCTGAGGTGCAGTCATGGGCTTCTGAGCAGAAACGGCCATGGAAGAGGCAAGCAGCATAGCCCCAAGAGTTAGACGCTTGTTTTTCATTGTCTTATAGTTAGTTAATAATAATTTCAAAGCGGGTTCAAAGGTACGAAAAAGAAATGACTAATCCAAAATTTGTAGCGTATTTGTGCCGAAATGTTGGGTATTAGCAGAATAAACACTATCTTTGTAGGGAAAATGAATTGAACACAGCACAACGAACCGAACAAATTACAAAGAAGGAAATATGAATTACACATTTGACCAAAAGATAGACCGCAGAGGATCCGATTCCATGAAATGGAAATTCATGAAGCAGATGTGGGGCAGAGAAGACCTCCTGCCAATGTGGGTAGCAGACATGGACTTTCCCACTCCACCCTTCATCCTGAATGCTATTGAGAAAAGACTGCACGAACATCCTGTCCTGGGCTATACCTGCAGCCATGACAAGTATTGGGACGCCATCTGCCAGTGGAACCTGAGCCATTACGGACAGCAGGTAAGGCGTGAAGAGGTGAACTACGTTCCAGGCGTGGTATGTGGCATATTCCTAGCCCTGCAGACCTTTACCGAAAAGGGGGACAAAATATTGATCCAGCAACCCGTGTACCATCCATTCCACCTCGTACCAGAAGCAACAGAAAGGGTAATTGTGGACAGTCCGCTAAAGTGGACGGGAGAGACCTTCGAGATGGATCTGGAACAACTGAGGAAGGATGTAAAGGGCTGCAAACTGATGATCCTGTGCAACCCTCACAACCCTGCTGGCCTGTGCTGGAGCCACGAGACGCTGATGGAAGTGGCCGAGATATGCCACGAAGCAGGCACGTTGGTGGTAAGTGACGAGATACACTGTGACATGCTCCTGGGTGGAAGAAAACACATCCCCTTTGCCTCTGTCAGCGAGAAGGCGCGCATGAACAGCATCACCCTTCAGGCAGCATCGAAAACCTTCAACATGCCAGGCGTTGTGGCTTCCCAGGCCATCGTGTATAACCCCGAACTACGCGAGCAGTATTTCAACTATATCGAGGGAACGGACATGGACCTTGGCAATGCCTTTGCCTACGACTGCGTGGCAGCAGCCTATTCGGAAGAGGGCGATGCGTGGCGTAAAGCAATGCTTGAGTACGTAGAAGGTAACATCAAGTATATGAGTGAGTTCCTCCGTGAAAACTGCCCGAAGATCAAGGCCATACAGCCCGAGGCAAGTTTCCTTGTTTTCCTGAACAACAAGGCACTGCTGGACGTCCTGAAAGAGAAACAGACACCCTATACCAAGAAGGAGAACGAGTCACTTACGGACAACCAGATTGCACAGCGCAGACTGGAGCATTTCTATGCCAACGAGGCCCTGCTGGCTCTGAACAGCGGCAGTATGTTCGGCGACGAGGGAACGGGCTTCATGCGCATTAATATGGGTTGTCCCAGAAGTACTGTAGAGCAGGCTATGCAACAACTTCTGGAGGCATACAAGAGAGTAGTAGATTGACCACACACAGACAGATTATGGTAAAGGAACTGAAGATGCTGTTGTTGCTGACCAACAACGACAAAATATGGAAAAAGAGCGAATTGGCAGAAACGCTGGACACTTCTGTCCGTTCGGTGGAACGTTACGTGGTGAAACTAAAGGACGTGGGATTCCTCTTTAAGGATATTCCTGGCAGAGTGGCCCTGCAACGTCAAACCCAAATCAACAAGGGACTGTCCGAACTGGTCTATTTTAACGATGAAGATGCCGCAACCCTGTACAACGCTATTGATGCCATTGAATCAGGGTCAAAAGTGAAGAGCGACCTGAAGCAGAAACTCGAAGTGCTGTTCTCAAGCAAAGCCGTCAAGGAGAAGATCATCAGAACGCAAGGGTCGAAGAAGAATCAGAAGATTCTGAGAGCCATCGAGGAGAGACGTCGTGTCATCTTCAAGAACTACTCTTCGCCCCATAGTGCCACAAAGTCAGACCGATTAGTAGAACCGTTCAAGATGGACGGACTGAAGCAGGTGTGGTGTTACGAAGTGAGCAGTGGGCAGAACAAAGTGTTCAATATCAGTCGTATAGAACAGGTGAGGATACAGGATGACTGTTGGCAATGCAGCATCAATCACCATGCAGGTTTTACCGATGCCTTTCGAATGATCAGTTTTGACGGTTCGACCACACACGTCGTGATGCGTCTCAACCGTATGGCCTACAACCTGATGACAGAGGAGTATCCCATGACGGAGGTTGACGTCACCCAGACTGGCGAAAACGAATGGACTTACGAGGGAGAAGTAAGCAGCATGAAGGGCATAGGTAGGTTCGTGCTCGGACTGGCAGACTGCATAAAGGTTGAGACACCCGAACTGCAGTTGTACCTGGAGAAGTTCGTTCGCAAGAATATCCTGAACGAGACGATCAAGGAACCCGAGGAGATTATACGGGAAATCAAGGCCACCAAGCACAAGGACTTGCTGTAACTAGGAAGGACTAGGAAGGTCTAGGATGGACTGAGAAGACCTAGGAAGGACTAGGATTGCCTAGGAAAACCTCGGTTACCTTCTTCTCATCTTTTCCTCTGCAGGGTTGGGCTGGGGAGTCCAGAACTTCCTATTCTTCAGTGCATCCGGCAAGTATTGCTGCTCCACATAGTGGCCTTCATAGTCGTGGGGATATTTATACCCATCATGATAGCCCAGATCCTCCATCAGTTTGGTAGGAGCGTTGCGCAGGTGCAAGGGAACGGGTTGGTTCCCACTTTGTTGCACACACTGCAAGGCCTCATTGATGGCCATGTATGCTGAATTACTCTTAGGTGAAGTGGCCAGATAGATGGTAGCCTCGGCCAGAGGAATACGACCTTCAGGCCAACCTATCTTCATGACTGCCTCAAAGGCGGCATTGGCCAGAAGCATGGCATTGGGATTGGCTAAACCGATATCCTCGCTGGCCGAAATAACCAGACGACGAGCGATGAAGGCTGGGTCTTCCCCACCCTCGATCATACGTGCCAACCAGTAGATAGCAGCATCAGGATCACTGCCACGAATGCTTTTGATGAAGGCAGAGATGATGTCGTAATGCATCTCGCCATCCTTATCGTATGCCAGAGGATTCTGCTGCAAACGCTCAGAAACAATCTTGTCATTGATGATGACTTTCCCGTCTTGGGGAGCAGCCTCAAACACCAGTTCCATGATGTTCAGCAACTTACGTGCATCACCTCCTGAATAACGCAGCAAAGCTCCAGTCTCCTGAATATCAAACTCACGCTGCGAGAGGATGATGTCCTTATGTATTACGCGCTCCACGAGCGAGAGCAGATCATCGACCTCCAGGGATTTCATCACGTACACCTGACAACGAGAGAGCAGAGGACGTATCACCTCAAACGAGGGATTCTCCGTTGTGGCACCAATGAGTGTGACAACCCCTTGCTCTACGGCTCCAAGCAGACTATCCTGCTGCGATTTTGAGAAACGATGGATTTCATCGATGAACAGAATCGGTGACGAAGTGTTGAAAAATTTGTTTTGCTTAGCCTTCTCAATCACCTCACGGACGTCTTTCACACCACTGGTCACGGCGGAAAGGGTATAGAACGGTGTCTCCAACTGATGGGCTATGATGGTGGCAAGCGTGGTCTTACCCACACCCGGTGGTCCCCAGAGGATAAAACTACTGATGCGCTTACTGTCAATCATGCGGCGAAGCACCGCATCAGGACCAACCAAATGCTGTTGTCCGACATAGTCATCCAGCGTCACAGGACGCATTCTTTCTGCTAAAGGTGATGCCATTTTGTTATTTTTTTGCAAAGATAAGAAAAAAAATGGTTTACATATATTGTTCAAAGTAAAAATTGCGTATATTTGCATCATCTAAGTGATGAAAAACGATGGTTGAAGGGATAAATTTATCAATTCTGATACCCACACACAACTATGATTGTACTGCTCTTGTAAAAGATTTGGCAAAACAAATGCCAAAGGATGCAGAGCTGATCGTAGCAGACGACGGAAGCACCGACCACGCTTGCGTTGCCACCCTCGAGACCATCAACACCATACCACAATGTCGATTGTGGAAGGCTGAGAAGAATATGGGTCGATCGGCCATACGCAACAAACTGGCCGAGATTGCCAAAGGCCAATGGTTGATATTCATTGACAGTGATGCACAGGTCTGGAACGAGCATTACCTCCAGCATTATCTGGAAAGCACATCGTCTGACGTGATTTGTGGTGGTGTAATGTCACCTGAGCAATGCCCATCACCCAGCGTCTCCCTGAGATACCGATATGAAAAGCATTTCTGGGACAAGCATCTTGCCTCAGTCCGTTCCCAGCGACCCTACGACAACTTCACCGCATTCAATTTCATGATACGGCGTGAACTCTTCCTGAAGATCCAGTTCTCGGACAAGATCAAGGGATACGGACACGAAGACACCCTGTTCGGCCAGGAACTCTGCAAGCGGCATATTCCTATCGCACATATTAATAATGAACTGATCCATGCCGGACTGGACAGCAATGCCGAATACCTTCGGAAGACGGAAGAATCAATCCTGTCCTTGAAGGGCCATTCGGAGGAACTTTACGGTAAAAGCGCACTACTGGACACATACGGCAGAATAGAGCACTACGGCGCTGCACCACTCCTCAGACTATGGCACAAGTGTTTCGCAAAACTGGAAAAAGCCAATCTTTGCTCATCACGCCCTAATCTGTTGGTGTTCAAGATTTACAAGCTCGGTTATTGCGCCAAGGTGATGCAAAAAAAATAATCTCACAAATAGACAAACAAAAAGTTAAACTTAAAATATGAAAACCATGAAAAGAATTCTGTCCATCGTGAGCATGATGCTCCTTCTCTCTGCGAACGCAGCTTTCGCACAGTTTCCTGGTGGTTGGGGTATGCCCCAGCAACAACAGAAACCTATCAGCAAGGATCCCAATGTCAAGGCTCCCAAAGCTGAGGTAGCAAACTACGATAACAGATATCGCACAGTGTCTACCTCGATGGTCTATGATTTCAACAGCGAGACCTGCAAGCTGACATTGCTATGCTATGACAAGGAGGATGATACCGAGATGAGAATCACCCTGGACTACTCTGACGACTACGCCAACTTCAACAAGTTCATCAAGAAACTGGCCAAGGAGGCAGAGAAGATGCTGAACGAGGCTACCAGCGAGAATTCACGCAAGAAGATGAACCTTGGCAAGACCAGCCTTCGTGGCTCGATCAAGGAGAATGCTTCCCAAAACGAGGATGCCAAGCCCCAGTCCAGTGGTCTGAATGTAGATGCCCATTTCAATATTGCCGATGAGATTGCAACCTGGCAAGTCAAGTTCTCGGTATCTCGTGGTGGCGGTTTTGGTGGCTTCGGCGGTTTCGGCGGTTTTGGTGGATTCCCCGGTGGTGGAGGCAACCAGCCACAGGCCAATCAAGCTCCTACCCCCAACTATATGTGGGTGTTCCATACCATGGATGAATTCCAGAAGTTGCTTGAGATTACAGACAAGTCCACCCTTAGTGCCATCAACAAGGTTCTGGTAAAGCAGGGTAAAGAAATGGAAGCAAACTA
>DCIS01000160.1:31359-32439 GCA_002317475.1 Prevotellaceae bacterium UBA1720
ACAACAAAATGATTATTTTTATCGTACAAAGTTTTCTAAATTACATATTTTTAGTTAACTTTGTACGAAATTATAATCATTATGCTGAAATTTTTCTCTCTCGGAAGTGGCAGCAGTGGCAATTGCTACCTCTTATCGACAGGTCAACAGAGCATACTTATAGACGCAGGTCTGAACATGCGCACACTCAAACGTACGCTTCAGGCATTCGGCTTCGATTTGGAGAAAATTGATGCCGTTTTCGTCACGCATGACCACGCTGACCACATCAAGTCTGTGGGAAATATATCCAACGACTTGCATATTCCCATCTACACCACGCAAGCCATTCACATGGGCATCAATCGCAACTATTGCGTCACAAGCAAGTTGACCGAGGACCACGTGCATTATATTAACAAGGAGGAAACCGTGCAACTCGGCGACTTTCAGATCACTCCCTTCGAGGTGATTCATGACAGTAGCGATTGTGTTGGCTATCAGGTCGAGGCCAATGGTATCACATTCGTTTTGATCACGGATGCAGGTACGGTCACACCCATTCTCAAGGAGCGTGTGAGCAATGCCAACTACCTGGTGCTTGAAAGCAATCATGACGAGGACATGCTGGCCATGGGTCCCTACCCCGCTTACCTCAAAGGACGTATCAGAGGCGGCAGAGGTCATCTCAGCAATAAACTGGCAGCGGAACTACTGGCAGAGAATGCCACAGAGAAACTGCGTCACGTATGGTTGTGCCATCTCAGCGAAGAGAACAATCATCCCGAACTGGCACGCAAGACCATGAGCTCCACCCTGCGTGGATACGGCATCATAGATGGCGTAGACTTCAAGATAACTGTCTTAGGAAGGAAGACACCTTCCGAACTCTACGAGTTGATTTAGGTGGGTTCTAAGTAAATGGTTTTGAATAGTGTCCAGCAGAAAATAGGCACTATTTCAAAAAAAAGCAAGCAAACATTTGGCAAACTCATAAAAATGCCGTACCTTTGCACTCGCAAAAACGAAGAAGCGTCTTCAACCAACAGTTTTTGCATACCTGAAAAGGTATTAAATTGCGTCCTTAGCTCAGTTGGTAGA
>DCIS01000160.1:32581-42145 GCA_002317475.1 Prevotellaceae bacterium UBA1720
TTCGAGCCCCTGAGGGCGTACAAAAAGAGATGCATTGCTGCATCTCTTTTTCTTTTCCCTAACTTTTCGAACTTTCAATATACGAATCATCCGAGATATCGATTATTCAAACCCTTCGAACCATTCAAAACCATCCAAAACCATTCAAACCATCCAAAACCATTCTCTACTCTCTCTACTTTCTCAACCCATACAAATACCCCAGGAGTGCCATTTTGCCACGCATGGTCTCACGTGGTGTGAATTCACCGTTCACCCACATATAGCGCTGGTTGAAGAAACTCTCCTGGCTGGGCCATCCTTCAGTCCATGCTGGATAGCAACGTGTTAGGAGTATCTGTGCATCACCACCATCACCACGGCTCCAGGTCTCAGTACCATTAAAGGGTGTATGTCCGGGATGCGATTCAGGCACACCATCATTACGCCCCGTGGTATAGCAGTCGGTGATATGACGCTGCCCGAGACCTGTCATCTCGATGGTATTGCTGGGATTGCGTCCCAGACACCAGTCAGCATCGATGTACATAGCCTGCTCCAGTTGCTGTCGCTGCACACGATCCGTAGTGACATAGTGTGCCAGCATCAAGAGTTGCAGATTCTCTGAGGTCTGCCAACGCTGGTCGTTCGTGGTACGTCGTGAAGGACGCAAGAGGCTGGGGTTTACATGATTCTCATTGGCTTCAAAGCATACACTCTGTTTCATGTAGTCGTACAATTCGGGGTAATGACGCTCGTTAGGGCAAACCAGATAGGCAGCTGTGCCCCACAGTTGGTAACCCTGACGAGTATTCCAAATACGTGACTCGGGACCCTTCACAATGCTAGCCTCAGCCATAATGTCCTCCCACTTTCTGTCATTGGTGACATTATACAGATAGGCAGCTGCCATCTGACGGAAATCACTACCCCTCATGTATCCATCACCTATCAGCTGTACATCATTCAGTTGCTGGTTCTCCTGCCTCTCAGCAAAGCGGAAAGCCTTGATGGCCTCCTGAGTATAATACTGCGTCAATGGTTCATTCTTCATCACGCGGAAACAATCTGCCAGCATGGCACAGTTTGCCGCATTGGCCCATGCTGCCATGGTGGTGCAACCAGCCTGGAACATAACCTTCCAGTCCTTATCGGGGTTCGTCACACCCTGACTATATGCCTCGCCGTCACGAATGCTCAGGAAGAAGTCCACTTCATTGCGTGCCTCGTCCACGATGTCGGGAATACCATTGCCACTCTCGGTGATATTCAGGTTGTCCTCGTTGATACGACCATTGGTCAGCAGGTAAGGCAACAAGAGGTCATAGATATTGCTGACATGTGCCAAGTGACGGTCCCAGTCGAAGGCATCGCTATGCCCACCTTTCACCTCCATGTTCACGGGATTACCTGGCAGACGATGTTGCCAAAAATCAGATTGCTGTGCAGCATTGAAGTGAGGCTCGTCCCATACGTCACCACGAATCTTACGCCAATCGGGATGCCAGGGTTGCAGGTCGGTCTTATAGACGGTGAATCCAGATGGAGCCTCACCGGGAATGAATGCTGGCTGACGAGGAACGGGTGTGATCTTAGGATTGGGCTTCTCACCCAGACGCATGTAGTAGTAGCCACGCACGCTGTAGTGATAAGGTTCAAAATACACCTCCTCGTTGATATCGAAGTCCATGCTGCAACCCACATCTTCTACCACCAGACGATAGCGTCCAGGTTTAGAGCAGGCAAAATCAATGGTCCAAACATCCGACCCAGTGTCGTTCTTGCGGTTAGCCTCATACTTATAGTCATCCATAGGTTTCCAGAATTTCACCTTTCCCACCTGTATCTTCTTCTTTGTTTCCACATTATATAACCACACGCGCTTGCCCACGTACGAAGAGTAGTCACGCTGACCTCCATCACCCAACCATAGGTATAGGTCGGCAGCATGGATGGTTTGACTGGGCGTATACCCTATCAGATTGACATGTATTGCCTCGGATTGCGAGTAGCAAATATTGTAGCAGAAAATATCGCCCTCCTTCACATCACATCCGATGCCTGCAGGGAAATGTACGGAGTAGTGCTTACCTTCTATCATGGGTGATGGCAGTTTCAGGATAAGCCAATGGTCCAGTTCGCTACTCAGCGTATGGTCTGTGTTCATAGGCTTACTCTTGCGGTAAACAGCCACAGGTTTCATTGTCTTCATCAGTTTTTCGACAGGCATATCGATGGTCCATCTCTTCATCTGTTTTTCAGCGGGCATATTGATGGTCCATCCTTCAACCTGCATGGCACGTTCCACGTTCAGTCTTTCTCCAAAGACCACCAACGTGTCATCCCCTTCAGCGAAGGAATGTCCAAGAAACGCACTCTTGCCCGTGCCATTGTCACGATAATGCACCTCTCCATCTCGGAAATGCACCATAATATGCTCCTTGTCAATCACCTTAGTTTCCAGATACTTAGTAGCAAAAGAAGAGAGCGGAAACAGCAGAAGTACTATTACTCCGATTACACACAATGTTCTATTCTTCATGGTAAAATGTGATTTCAGGTTATTCCTTTTGAAAGAAAGGCTGCTTTATTTGTGACCTTTCATTGAACTAATTCATATATTTAATAGTGGTAAAATAATTTACCTACAATACACTTTACAAATAACTAAGAAACGAGTCTTACAAGCCTTCGGTATTCCTTCGTAATGCCTCCGTAATGCCTTCGGAATGATTTTTTCCCATATTTACAATGGAAATTTAAGACATCACATTGTAATTCTGTAAAACATTTTCACCTCTTGTCTTTTTTTACATTATCTGAGCGAGGAGTTATCTGTTACGCCAAACCTATTTGACGATTGAGGAAAGAGGGTTGCGAACACCTTCGTAGGAACTGAGGTAGGCCTTGGCAGTACCGAACTTGAGGTTGAGGTCGAGACGAACGGGAAGATGGTTGTCGTCATCGGTGACAAAGAAGCGAACAACCTCATTCTCCTTGCTACCTTCCTTCTCGATGAAAGAGAAGACAAGACAGCGGAACTTGGTCTTGCTATGCTCCTGCTTGACGGTCTCCTTGCCACGATATTCCAGATAGACATTGTCCACCTCGTCACCATCTGCCATCCAGAACTGCATGCGTTTGTTCTTCTCGAACTGACTGAGTTTGAAGGACCTAGCACGTTGCATCATGCTAATCATGTCATAGACACAGTCCTTGAAGTCACGCTGACCGTGCTTCACCTTACCTTCTGGATTACGATAAGCTTGCTTCAGATGAGTTCTTCCCTCTGGATAGCTGAACCAGACCTCGTCCACACGGTATTTCTTACCTTCAAAAGCACCCTTGCGATAATAGAGAGGAATGTTGTCTGAGGGTGAAGTGACAGCTATCAGCGTGTCACGCATGGAGAAGAACTTGTCGAGCGTGCTACTGGTGCGTGTGATAAGATGGGTACGCATAGCTTTCTCTCCCTGATAAGTGGTATTGCTTACTGAGAAAGTGGCTGTGCCTGCCTTCACCCAGACAAACTTCCAGTTGAAGTACAGCTCATAATTGAGTTTCTCGCCAGCCTTGCATGCGGTGTTGACAAGTGGGCATTGGGCATACGAGCCTACAACGCACAAAAGTAGGACCAGAAGAGAAAAAACCTTGCGCATATTATTCTTCCGTCATTTCTCCCTCGATGATGAGGCGGACAACTTCGTTGCGTGCATTGCTGCGAACGGTGATTGTCTTCTGGAAATGACCGGGGAACTTACCTGTACCATTGTAGGTTACATCCACCTGACCCTTCTCGCCTGCCTTGATGGGAGTCTTGGTGAAAGTGGGGACGGTGCAACCACAACTAGCCAGTGCCTGATGTATCACGAGGGGAGCCGTACCGGTGTTGGTAAACTTGAAAACGCAGGTGCGAACAGGTTCCTTCACACTGAACACACCAAGATTGCACTTCAGGGTGTCAAACTTGATCTCTGCATAATTCTCCTTTGTCTGCTCTACAGGTACAGTCTTTTCTGCTGGATTGGAAATGATAGCCGAGGCCAGTAAGGTGGAGCCAAGAAATGCTCCTATCATCAATGTCTTTTTCATATCTTCGATGTATTTTGCGTTATACTTTCTTTTGCAAAAGTACGCTCTTTTTTTGAAACACAGACACAAAAGTGTGCTAAAAAATGTTGATATGACAGAAAAAGTACTCCCAAAATGACATTTTTGGGCATTAATATCGCATAAAATGAAAGATGAAAGCGTTTTTTTCGTACCTTTGCACCTTAAAAATAACACGCATCACATATACGCGCATAAAGATGATTATTTACAACACAACATACACGGTTAGCAACGCCGATGCAAAGAACTTCATCATCTGGGCACATGAGGTTTACATCCCCAAGGCAAAGGAAGGTGGCATCCTGACGAATCCACGCCTGTGCCAGATTCTGACACACAAGGATGAAGAGACGGAATGCTTCTCCCTGCAGTTTGAGGTAGAATCGACTGCCTTGCTGAATCAATGGTATGCCAAAAACGGCAAAACACTGGTAGACGAACTGGTCAACACTTTCGGCCAGAGCATTGTAGGATTTGCCACCATCATGAACGATATCACGCTGAGAGCTTAGAGGTGAGAGTTGAGAGGTGAGAGGTGAGAGATGAGAGTTGAGAGATGGAAGTAGAAAAGATCATACTTGGCATAGACCCCGGTACGAATATCATGGGATATGGAGTACTGAAGGTACAGAGCAGGAAAGTGGAGATGATAGCCATGGGCGTAATCGACCTGCACAAATATGAGGATCATTACCTGAAACTGGGCCACATCTTCGAACGTGTGAGTGGCATCATTGAAGCATATCTGCCTGACGAACTGGCCATCGAGGCTCCCTTCTTCGGCAAAAACGTGCAGAGTATGCTGAAGCTGGGACGAGCACAGGGCGTGGCTATGGCTGCTGCCATACAGAAGCAAGTGCCCATCACAGAATATGCCCCAATGAAGATCAAGATGGCCATCACCGGCATAGGAACAGCCAGCAAGGAGCAAGTGGCAGACATGCTGCGACGTATGCTGAAACTGGATGCCGAGGAGATGGGCAAATACATGGATGCCAGTGACGCTCTGGGAGCTGCATACTGCCATTATCTGCAGATGAATAGACCCAAAAGCGATTCAAAGATAAAGAGTTGGAAGGAGCTAGCCAGAAAACAAGGCAAGATATGATGGTTGATGGTTTAAGAGTTTAAGGGTTTAAAAGTTAAAGGTTTAAGGCTAACGGAAAAGATTGAAAGCATGAAGATAATTGAGATACAGAACGGCGTGACACGCCACCCCGACTATCGTATGGCAGAGCCCGTAAACCTCTGCATCGAGGATGGAGAACAGATAGCCATAGTGGGCGACAATGCTGCAGGCAAGAGCAGGCTGGTGGACATCATCACCCAGCGCTACCCTCTCCTGCTGAACGAGGTACACTACGACTTCTCGCCCTCCACACTGAAGATGGTGAGCGAGAACATCAAGTACATCACTTTCCGCGACTCGTACGGCGAGCAGGACGGCACTTACTACTACCAGCAACGCTGGAACCAGCACGATATAGACGAGAGTACACCCACTGCCGGACAACTGCTGGAACAGGCCTTTGAGGCTCAGCACGGAGACGCCGCATTCCGTGACCATCTGTATGAGATGTTCGGTCTCAAGCCCTTGTTGGACAAGTACATCATCACCCTCTCCAGTGGTGAGTTGCGCAAGTTTCAACTGACCAAGACACTCCTGGCCAAGCCTCGTGTGCTGATTATGGACAATCCCTTTATCGGACTGGATGCCACAACACGCGACCAACTGTCCGAACTGCTACAACGACTCACCAAGGAGGCTCATCTGCTGGTGATCCTGGTAATGAGCAAAACAGATGGTCTGCCACCCTTCATTACTCATGTCATACCTGTTGAGGGCATCGTAGCAAAGCCCAAAATCACCATCGGCGAATATCAGGAGCAACTGAAAAAACAGGTGATAAGCGGACTGAGTGACGAGAAGAGAGAGTGGATTCTGAACCTTCCACAAAAAGACGTCAGCCAGGAGGACTTCTACCCCCAAAAGGGAGGAGAGATATTGCGATTCAACAACGTGAGCATACGATATGGACAGCGCACCATCCTCAAGGACCTTGACTGGACGGTCAATGAAGGTGAACGCTGGGCACTGAGCGGACAGAATGGTTCTGGCAAGAGCACCTTGCTGAGCCTCGTTTGTGCCGACAACCCACAAAGCTATGCCTGCGATATACACCTCTTTGGTCATAAACGTGGCACGGGAGAGAGTATCTGGCAAATCAAGAAGCACATCGGATACGTCAGTCCCGAGATGCACCGCGCCTATCTGAAAGACCTCCCCGCCATTGATATTGTGGCTAGCGGACTAAGTGACTCCGTAGGTCTCTACACCCGTCCACGTCCTGAGCAGCGACAGATATGCCTGGACTGGATGCGCATTTTCGGTATTGACAATCTGGCACAGCGTACCTTCCTCAAACTCTCCAGTGGTGAGCAACGTCTCTGCCTGCTGGCACGTGCCTTCGTAAAGGACCCCGAACTGCTCATTCTAGATGAACCTTTGCACGGACTTGACCTCAAAAACCGCGCCATGGTGAAGCAGATCATCAACACCTTCTGCGAACGAAAGAACAAGACGTTGGTGATGGTGACACACTACGAGGAAGAACTGCCACCATGCATCGACAAGAAACTTTTCCTGAAGAAAAATCAATAAGCACCGATTACGAAAGGTGTGAAAAATGACACGGATAATAACAATCTGAAACAAAAAGACGCAAGTTTAGTTACAATTATTTCCTCAAACGGATAGTTTTTCCTATCTTTGCGCCTGTTTTTAAAGTAAAAAGAAATGAAGGTAGCCATTGTCAAGTATAATGCGGGTAACATCTACTCCGTAATCCATGCTCTGCAGCGTCTGGGTGTAGAGCCCGTATTGACGGATGATGCCGAAACTCTGCGCACAGCAGACAAGGTGATCTTCCCCGGACAAGGTGAGGCCAGCAATGCCATGCAATACCTTCGCGAGAGAGGACTGGACGAGGTGATCCGTTCGCTGAAGAACCCCATCCTGGGTATCTGTATCGGACAGCAGCTGATGTGCCGCCACAGCGAGGAAGGCAATGTAGACTGCCTGGGTATATTCGACGTGGATGTAGTACGCTTCCAACCCCAACGTCACGAGGACAAAGTGCCACACATGGGATGGAACACGCTGCAAGAGATGAACAGCAAGCTCTTCGAGGGATTGAAGGAAGAACCCTACGTATACTTTGTACACAGCTACTATGTACCCCTGTGCAACGACACAGCAGCAACGACAAACTACATACTGCCCTTCAGCGCAGCCATGCATCGTGATAACTTCTATGCCACACAGTTCCACCCCGAAAAGAGTGGAAGCATTGGCGAACAAATCCTCAAAAACTTCCTGGAACTATGATTGAACTGATTCCCGCAATAGATATCATCGGAGGCCAGTGCGTACGTCTGACCAAGGGTGAATACGACAGCAAGAAGGTGTATGACACCAACCCTGTTGCTGTAGCCCAGAGGTTTGAGAGCCTGGGATTCAAAAGGCTGCATGTCGTTGACCTGGATGGAGCAAAGAGTCATCATATCGTAAACGACAATACCCTGCAAGCCATCTGCCAAAGCACCAATTTGACGGTGGACTTCGGAGGCGGCATCAAGACCAGAGAGGACGTAGAGAAGGCTTTCAAGGCCGGAGCCAGAATGGTAACTATCGGTTCGCTGGCCGTGACCAACCCCACCCTCTGCCAAGAATGGATAGCCGAGTATGGTGCAGAGCGCATTGTGCTGGGTGCAGATGCCAGAAACGGCAAGATTAGCATCAATGGATGGAAGGAAGACAGCGAACTGGAACTGATGGACTTCATACAGAGCTACTACGACAAGGGAATACGCAATGTGCTGTGCACGGAAATCAGCCATGACGGTACACTGGCCGGACCTGCCATTGACCTCTACATCAGCATCATGCAGCGATTCCCCGACCTTCACCTTATCGCCTCAGGCGGTGTGAGTTGCAAGGAGGACATCGAAGCCCTGGAACAAGCAGGAATCCCCGCTGTGGTCTTCGGCAAAGCCATCTACGAAGGCAGAATAAACCTAGAGGAACTGATAACAGAAAACGAATAATTCACCTAAGATATCGTGTTAGCAAAACGAATCATACCCTGTCTGGATGTCAAAGACGGACAAACCGTAAAAGGCACCAACTTCGTTAACCTGCGTCAGGCTGGTGACCCCGTAGAACTGGGTCGTATGTACAGCGAGCAAGGTGCAGACGAACTGGTGTTCCTGGACATCACCGCCAGCCACGAAGGCAGAAAGACGTTTGCCGAGATGGTGGAACGTGTGGCTGCCAATGTCAGCATTCCCTTCACCGTAGGTGGTGGCATCAACTCCATGGAGGATGTTGACCGTATGCTTTCAGCTGGTGCAGACAAGATCAGCATCAACAGCGCGGCCCTGCGTCGTCCTGAATTAATTGACGAGATAGCCAACCATTTCGGTTCACAAGTATGTGTAGTGGCCATAGACGCACGCATGGACGAGCAAGGCTGGACCTGCTACCTGAACGGGGGACGCATCCCTACGGAGCGTGGACTCTTTGACTGGGCACGCGAGGCCAATCAGCGTGGCGCAGGTGAGATTCTCTTCACCTCAATGAATCATGACGGCGTGAAGACAGGTTTTGCCAACGAAGCCCTGGCACGACTGAGCGAGGAACTGACAATTCCCGTCATTGCATCAGGTGGTGCAGGAGCAAAGGAACACTTCCGGGATGCCTTCACACTGGGAAAGGCAGATGCAGCATTAGCTGCCAGCGTATTCCACTTCGGAGAAATAAAGATACCCGAGTTGAAGGAATACCTCAGCACACAAAACATCACAGTAAGAAAATAAATACACATAAGATATGGAAATCGATTTCAAGAAAATGGACGGACTGGTACCCGCCATCATTCAAGATGCCCGCACACGTAAAGTGCTGATGATGGGCTATATGAACGAGGAAGCATACAACAAGACTGTGGAGACAAAGAAGGTGACCTTCTGGAGTCGTACACGCCAGTGCCTTTGGACTAAGGGAGAGACCAGCAGCAACTTCCTGAATGTAGTAGACATCAAGAACGACTGCGATAACGACACACTCCTCATCCAGGCCATTCCCGATGGTCCCACATGCCACACTGGCACGGATACTTGCTGGGGCGAGAAGAATGAGGTGAATCCCCTACTCTTCCTCTCTGAACTTAGCGATTTCATCGAGACACGATACAAGGAGATGCCCGAGGGCAGCTACACCACCAGCCTGTTCAAGGACGGACTGAACCGTATGGCTCAGAAGGTAGGTGAAGAGGCACTGGAACTGGTCATTGAGGCCACAAACGGTACCAACGACCGTCTGATCTACGAAGGTAGTGATATGCTCTACCACCTCATCGTATTGCTCACAAGCAAGGGACTGCGCATCGAGGACATGGCAGCAGAGTTGGC
>DCIS01000160.1:42262-52818 GCA_002317475.1 Prevotellaceae bacterium UBA1720
AGAAACAAGAAACTGAATTACTGTTGTGATAGTCCATTTCGAAAACGTTGAAATCAGTCACCCCAAGCATCCTATTCTAAAGGATGTCACACTTCAAGTGAATGAGGGCGAACTCGTCTACATCGTAGGTCCTGTGGGCAGCGGAAAGACTTCGCTGCTACGTAGCATCTATGGTGACCTGATGCCCCAGAGCGGCAAGGCAGAGGTGCTGGGTGTGGATATGATGAAACTGAAAGACAGCAAATTGCCTGAACTGCGTCGCAAGATAGGAATGGACTTTCAGGATTTCTATTTCCTCACAGACAAAACTGTAGGAGAGAACCTGGACTTCGTACTCCGAGCTACAGGATGGAAAGACAAGGACGAGCGTCGCCTTCGCATCATTGACGTCCTGGAGCAAGTGGGTATACCTGACAAGATAAACCGATACAGTTACGAATTGTCAAGCGGTCAGAAGCAGTTGGCAAGCATCGCACGTGCCATATTGAACAATCCAAGGCTAATCCTGGCAGACGAGCCAACGTGCAACCTGGACGACAAGAACGGCGAGATAATCATCAATATGCTCAACTCACTTCGTGAACGTGGAACAGCAGTCATCATCACTACCCATAACACAACATGGCCACAGATGTTTGCTGGCACAATATATCGTTGCGAAGAGGAAACACTCAAAACAGATAATAAACAAATAAATATATAATAAGGTATGAAGATAATGAAATTCGGTGGCACTTCCGTAGGTAGTGCACAGCGCATGAAAGATGTAAGCAAACTCATCACTAGCAGCGGTGAGCCCACTTTCGTAGTACTCTCAGCAATGAGTGGCACAACCAACTCTTTGGTTGAGATCAGCGACTATCTCTACAAGAAGAACCCCGAAGGTGCGAACAACATCATCAACAAACTGGAACAGAAATACATCAAGCACATCAACGAGCTCTATGCAACAGAAGAGTATCGCGAGATGACAGCAAAGTTCCTACGCGAAGAATTTGAATACCTGCGTTCTTTCACCAAGATTCTCTTTACCTCGTTTGAGGAGAAGGTAATCCTGGCACAGGGCGAGATCATCAGCACGAACATGGTGACCAACTACCTGAAGGAGTGTGGCATCAAGGCTTGTCTGCTTTCTGCTCTTGACTTTGTTCGTACCGACAAGAACGCCGAGCCCGACTTCAACTATATCCGCGAGCATGCTAAAATACAGCTCGAGGCCAATCCCGGTTATCAGATTTACATCACCCAGGGTTTCATCTGCCGTAATGCTTATGGCGAGGTAGACAATCTGCTGCGTGGTGGTAGTGACTATACGGCATGTCTGATTGGTGCAGCCCTACAGACCGAAGAGATTCAGATCTGGACAGACATCGATGGTATGCACAACAATGATCCCCGTATTGTACAGAATACCAAGCCTGTACGTCAGCTCTACTTCGAAGAGGCTGCAGAACTGGCATACTTCGGTGCAAAGATTCTGCACCCCACATGTATCCAACCTGCCAAGTTTGCTGGTGTACCTGTTCGCTTGCTGAACACCATGGATCCCACTGCTCCTGGCACCATCATCAACAATGAGATGGAGCACGGTACAATCAAGGCTGTTGCAGCAAAGGATGGCATCACCTGCATCCAGATTCAGTCAAGCCGTATGTTGCTGGCTCATGGGTTCCTGCGCAAGGTATTTGAAATCTTTGAGTCATACAAAACCAGTATTGACATGGTTTGTACCAGCGAGGTAGGCGTAAGCCTGACTATTGACAATACCAGTCATTTGACCGATATTCTGGATGAACTGAAGCAATATGGTACCGTATCTGTTGAGAAGGACATGGTCATTATCTGTGTTGTGGGCGACCTCAGCACCGAGAACGTAGGTTTCGAGACCCTGGCTTGTGAGGCACTGAAGCAGATTCCCGTTCGCATGATCAGCTACGGTGGCAGCAACCACAATATCTCATACCTGGTTTCCAAGGATGACAAACAACGTACCCTCCAGGCACTGAGTGATACTCTGTTCAAAGACTAATCTACGTTTTCCCACCATTAATAGGTAGTAAGATATGTTTCCTATAGAAAAATTCAGCAGTATTCGCACGCCATTCTACTATTATGACATGGCCCTGCTCGATGCCACTTTGCAAGAGATTCAGAAGTACCTCAAGCCCAATTACCACATGCACTATGCCGTAAAGGCTTGCACCAATGCCGATGTATTGAAACATGTGGCACAAGCTGGTTTCGGATGTGACTGCGTCAGTGGTGGTGAGATTGAGGCATGTCTGGCAGCAGGCATCAAGGCTCAGGATATCGTCTTTGCCGGTGTAGGTAAGAGCGACTGGGAGATTGAACTGGGTCTGAAAGCAGGCATTGGTTTCTTCAATGTCGAGAGTATTCCCGAGTTGGAGGTTATCAACGAGATGGCCAAGGAACGTAACACCACAGCTCATGTCAGCTTCCGTATCAATCCCAATGTGGGTGCACACACTCATGCCAATATCACCACTGGTCTGGCAGAGAACAAGTTTGGCATCGACATGGAGGATATGGTAGACGTCATCCGTATGGCACAGCAGATGAGCAACATCCAGTTTATGGGTCTGCACTTCCACATCGGAAGTCAGTTGCTCGTAATGGATGATTTCATCGCCCTCTGCCACCGTGTGAACGAATTGCAAGACAAACTTGAGGCAGAAGGCATACAAGTACCCAATATCAACGTTGGTGGTGGCTTAGGCATTGATTATCAGGATCCTGACGGCAACCCTATACCCAATTTCAAGGCATACTTTGAAGCATACAATGACAACCTGAAACTGCGTGAAGGCCAGCACCTTCACTTCGAACTGGGTCGTGCAGTAGTAGCTCAGTGTGGCAGTCTGATCAGTAAAGTGCTCTTCGTCAAGAAGGGTCACTACAAGCAGTTTGCCATCGTTGATGCCGGTATGACAGACCTGATCCGTCCTGCCCTCTATGATGCATACCATCTGGTGCAGAACATCACCTCGCCAGAGAATGCTCCCGAGAAGTACGATGTCGTTGGTCCCATCTGTGAATCGAGCGATGTCTTCGTCAAGGATCATACCATGCCAGCCGTCAAGCGAGGCGACCTCGTAGCCTTCCGTTCTGCAGGTGCCTATGGCGAGATTATGGCTTCGCAGTACAACTGCCGCCGTCTGCCTCAGGGAATCTCTTCAGAGAAACTGTAACACACAACCCAGCTTTTCCAAGGTCTCTCAGAGAGATGTAGGGAAGAAAACTTATGGCTCAAGAAACCCTCATTAACATCGGAATATGTAGCGCTACATTCATTATTTGGGTGCTGGCAATTCTTTCAAGCGTCTCCATGAGGCGCTTGGGGTGTCTTGTGACCAAAGCCCGGAAATTGCCCCTAAAGCATGACCAGGATCTTCCACCCATAACCATAGTAGTGACCAGCCACAATCAGGAAGCGGACCTGCAAAGAAACCTTCCCATGTTTCTGAACCAGTACTATCCAAACTTTGAGGTAATCGTGGTGGACATCGCATCAAAAGATGGCACAAAAGACCTCTTGGAGCACATGGAAGAGGAGCATCGCAACCTGCGACATACCTTTACCCCCTCAACCAGTCGTGATATTAGTCGTGGACGACTTGCCATAACCTTAGGCATGAAATCCGCAACTAATCCCTGGGTACTCGTTACCAAAGCAGAGTACACACCCATCTCGCACAACTGGTTGCTACACATGGTCAATACATTGAGCCATCATCGGGCAGCGGAGATAGTCCTGGGTTATGCACGCTATTCCAATGGTAACTTTGTAAGAAGGAAAATACAGCATTTCAACCTCTGGCAGCAGATGCTTGCCCTACCCTATGCCTTGAAGAATGGAGCCTACCGAACAGGTGGTGACAATATCCTTTACAACAGAAACCTCTTCATGCAGCATCAAGGGTTTGCCTCAAGTGCCACCTTACTTGCAGGTGAGATGGATATCCTGGTAAACAGAAACAGTACCAGGAATAATACCGCAATATGCATTCACCCCGAATCTATCCTGAGTCATAACGAACCGTCAGAAAGACGTTTGTGGAAACAGGAGCGTATCTTCTTCCAGGAAACTCGTACTCACTTCAGCAGGAAATACCGCTATCGCATGGAATATGCCTACAGAGTATTAATCCACTTGCTGAACCGACTGATGCTATTGATGACAATAACCTTAGGTGTCTACTTCGGCTATAACGAAGAACCGCTCTGGTACATCGCCTCAGCCATTGCTTTCGTACTGGGACTGACCCATTTCATCGTCCAGGGCGCCTGCTACAACTATACGGCAAAGATGGTCGATGACCGCAAGCAAAATTACATCCTTACGTCATGGTACATCAGCCTGACCCCACTTTGGGACATCAGTGCCTGGATCAGACATAAGTTCACCAGCAACAAGCAGTTCCGCAAAAAATACATCTAAACAGGGACAATCTCCCCCCTACCAAAACAACATTACAAATGGAAAGTCAATCAATACTGGACTGGGTAAGCCAGAATGTGAATCAATACTGGGTCATCACGATGCTAATGGCTGTAGAAAGCAGCTTTATTCCCTTCCCCAGCGAAATCGTCATGATCCCCGCTGCATACCTGACAATTGCAACGAGCGGTGCCTATTTCGCGCTTGAGTCAACGATGCCTCATAGTGATTTGAATATCTTTCTGATCGTTCTTGCGGGAACAGTCGGGGCCATCATTGGTGCATGGATCAACTACGGACTGTCCATCTGGCTCGGTCGCCCTATCATCTACAAATTCGCCAATAGCCGTATTGGCCACATGTGCCTTCTTAACGAAGAGAAGGTACATAAGGCAGAGCAGTATTTCGTTGACCATGGTGCTATGGGTACGCTTTTTGGCAGACTGGTTCCCGTCGTACGACAACTGATCTCAATCCCCGCAGGATTGGCTCGCATGAACTTCCTGCAGTTTACCTTGTACACAGGACTGGGCGCCTTCATCTGGAACAGTATTCTGGCCACTATCGGTTACGTGATTGCCACCCAAGTACCTTACAGCGGTCTGAACAAAGCAATCGAGGAAAACACCACAATCCTGAAAGTAGCAATGCTGGCACTCGGTGCGGCTGTGGTAGCCTACCTTGTCTACCAAGGAAGAAAGAAGAAATGAGAACTATGCAGAGGAACATAAAGTTGAAAAAGGTTGGCCAGGAACTGCTGGAAAAGCAGAAAACGCGAAGGAAAATGCGGAAACTGAATCGCCAACTCAAGAAGGCTCGTGGACAGGCAGCCTGGTATCAGCGCCCCAGTTTGCTACCTATGTTGCGCCATCTTCTTCCTGTTACAATACTATTATCATTTTGCAGCTTCAACATTGAATCCAGTGCCCAGGTAACAGAGCATGTCTTCAATGAAGAAAGAACTATTGACAGCATCCCCGTTGGCAGCCTGCGTGCCGAGGTGGATGCTATTGCTTTTTTTCATGACAACGAGTACAGTTCAAATATTCAGAAAGGATACTCGCTGCCAGGTCTCCGACTCACTCCCCATCTGGCATACAAGCCTCACCAGCAGGTTAATATTGAGGTTGGTGCAACGATGCTCTTTTACAACGGTGCCAATAAGTACCCATGCTATGCCTATCACGACATCTCAACGTGGAAGGGCAACCAGTATCAACCAGGTTGTCATACCCTTCCATGGGTGCGTCTTCAGGGGTCGTTCAAGCACTTGGATGTCGTGTTGGGCAACATCTATGGTGCCTCAAACCACCACCTGTCAGCCCCACTTTTCAATGCCGAGCAGAATCTCTCTGCCGATCCTGAGATGGGCGTGCAGATATTGACACATCACAAACATTTGCAATCCGACACATGGCTGAACTGGCAGAGTTATATCTTTGAGGAAGACAGCCATCAGGAGGCCTTCACCGTTGGGGAAAGTATGCGCATCCTTTGGGGCAAAACCGACAAGTCATGGCAATGGTACACTCCCTTGCAGATAACCATACAACATCGTGGTGGCGAACAAGACACTACCGCATTAGGGGTACAGACACTGAGCAATGCCTTGATAGGAATAGGAGTTGAGGGACGTCCCAAATTACACAATATCAATCATATAGACGCACAAGTTAATGCTCTTGTCAGTTACCAGCAAGCAGGACATCTTTGGCCTTTTGATACTGGATTTGCCATGCATGCCGGAGCAGGAATCAGTCTGTTTGACCACCTCCACTTTTCCGCCGACTACCTTTTTGCTCCTAAGCAGTTTATATCCCTGTTCGGCAATCCGTTTTTCAGCACCATCAGTATGAAAGAACCTGGTGTCACCTATCACGGTAGTCATGTGCTACGTATAGGTGCAGACTATCATTATACTTTTGCCAGAAACTACACGCTCGGGGCACAGGTAGAACTATTCACCGAGCATGCTAAAGCCAAAGGGAAACAACCTTGCCTCAACGAGACCAACTTCTCGTTTGGAGTCTATTTCCGAGTATCTCCTAGTTTCTTGATTAAACAGTTTTAGGATTGCCTAGGATTGCCTAGGATTGCCTAGGAAGGTCTAGGATTGTCTAGGATTACCTTAGCAATTATCACCCACCTCAAGTGCCAATCCATCATATCCAAGGTGGATATGTTCGGGCAAAGTGGCATCAACCTCGGCATGCAAACCAGCATCATCACAAAGGTGGATGATGTATGTTTCAGGTGTGCCCAGTCGTTGACTGAAGGCTATAGCCTCTGGGATAGTCTGATGTGTGGGATGTTCACGGTATCGCAAACCATTAACAATCAGCAGTTTTACACCCTCAAGCAGAGGCAATTCCTCGTCAGGCATTGTCTTCATGTCGGTGATAAAGGCAATGTCACCAAGACGATATCCCAGAATCGGCAGTTTTCCGTGCATGACATTTAGGGCAGTCACCGGGATATCACCAATCATGAAATGATCGTGTGGTTTGATACGGTTTAGTTCCAACTTTGGCACGCCAGGGTAAACCACCTTTACCAAACAATATGGCAAGCGTTGTTCCAGATGCGTGGCAGCATAATCATTGGCATACAGCTTGACGTCCTTTCTGTAACTGAATGGACGAAGATCGTCAATGCCTCCGACGTGGTCATAGTGTTCATGGGTGATGAGGCAAGCATCAATATTTCGCATCATATTGATACCCAGCATCTGCTGACGGAAATCAGGACCACAATCTATCAACACACAAGTTGATTCTGTCTCTACCATCGCCGTTACACGAAGGCGCTTGTCACGAGGATCCGTGCTTCGGCACACCTCGCATTGGCATCCCATTACCGGGATTCCATGACTTGTACCTGTGCCAAGTAACGTTATCTTCATCATTCCCACTATCTCTTACTTAGAAGTCACCTCACTCGTTATTCAATGAAATTCACTTCCGGATGAATCTCTATGCCAAATTGCTCTCTGACATCCTTTCTCACCGTCTCACAAAGTCGGACAATATCCTCCCCCTTCGCTCCGCCACGGTTTACCAGAACCAGTGCCTGACGTTCATAAACACCAGCACATCCCAAGTCTTTTCCTTTCCATCCTGCCTGCTCTATCAACCATCCCGCAGGTATCTTCACACGATTAGTATCGACATCATAATGAGGCATTTCAGGATACAATGCCAACAGTTTTTCAAAAACCGAACGTTCCACGATTGGATTCATGAAGAAACTACCAGCGTTGCCGAGCACCTTCGTGTCAGGCAACTTACTGTTACGCAGATCAATAATCAGTTTCCTCAAAGTCAAGGCATCGAGGTTATCCATTCCCTCGACAGCTTTCTTCAGTCCTCCGTATTCCAGATGCGGGGTGAAAGTCTTGCTCAGCCTATATTCCACATGTGTCACGGCATATCTGCCACGAAGTGCATTGCTCTTCAGGATGCTGTAACGATAAGCATATTGCATCTCCCCGGCAGTCATTACTTTTTCCTCCATGCTGCGAAGGTCAAAAAGCCAGACACGCTGGATATAATCCTTAACCTCAGCACCATACGCTCCAATATTCTGCACGGCAGAGGCACCTACCTCACCGGGAATAAGAGACAGATTCTCCAATCCATACCAACCACGATGCAGCGTCTCCTGGACTAAATCATCCCATACCACTCCTGCTCCTACGCGAACGTTCACGCTGCTATCGTCTTCAGCCGTCACCTCAATGTCCTTGATTGCACTATGCAATACCAGTCCGTCGAAATCCTTGAGAAAGAGCAGATTGCTTCCCCCACCGATATGCAGAACATGAATGTCCTGGTCCGTTTCTCTCATAGAGAGATACGAGTTCAGTTCATGTTTCAGCTCGTTCACGGAACTATACTCCGCAAAATATCGTGCCTTGGCCTCTATGCCAAAGGTATTATGTTCGAGTAGCGAATAGTTATTCTTCATATCTCACCAATTTCCATTCATCGCCTTCCTTCTTGAAGGTCAGCACCTCTAACATGCTGGATGCCAGGTCACATTTCACCATCTTTACGCTGTTGTCATCAAATGCTGCATTGCCCATCTCCAGCAATAGCATCGTATCATGAGGCATCTCAGGGGCAAACACACTCCACTGATCGGGACTGATATTACCGTCTATCACCTCCATATCATCTTCATCCGAAGGGATGGTGAGGAATATTTCATCAGCCAGATGGTCGTCGCGGTAGATGCTGTCAGTAACAAAATGGTTCAGGAAACTGACGAAAGCCGCTTTCTCAGCACCTCCCTCCTCATGTATACCGGTGAACATCCATCCATCCTGCCTACGATCAAAGGAGTAAGAGTGGCAGAGTCCGGTATGTAGGGTCACCTTCTTGACTTCAACATGATCAACCTGAAGCGCCAGATAGTCATAGGGGTCCTGGTTTTCGTCCAAGATCATAACTATGTAATCATTGTGTAGTGAACCTACAGCCTCCCTGACCGAGCGACCATTATTCAGCACTTCCTTCACCTGACCATCTCTACTCTTCACCTCGACTGGGTATGCGGTTCTTTCCGACTGGAAACCCTTGCGGTTCAGGAACGTGTAAAAGAAATCCAGAAAACTCTCATCCACAGCTTCCGGCAAGGGAGCATCAGACACCTCATACACCAAAGTGTCACTTTCTGCCTCCTGGTCGTCATCCACTTCCATCTCATCAGAGTTGGATGCACCATCACACTGCTTCACGTCTTTGCAAGAGAGTAAAAGCACTGCAAACAATGCCAAAGGCAGCACCACGAAATATTGGCGTATTTCCATCAAAGGATAGATGTTCTAACTAATTATAATATGTGTACAGGGTTAAAAATAAATTCAGACGCCTGATTACCGATTAATTTTAATACAAAATTACACTTTTATTTCCATATAACGCTCGTTTTCGCCAAGAATTCATTACCTTTGTACAGAAATTCATAACAAGTACACAAAAAGATGTTAGGAAAGATAAAAGAACTCCTGGAAGAGATCAGTCATCTGCAGGCAGCAAATGCCGAAGAGGCAGAGGCACTGCGTATCAAATACCTTAGCAAGAAAGGCTCCATAAACGCCTTGATGGACGAATTCCGCACCGTACCAGCCGAGATGAAGAAAGAGGTTGGTATGAAGATCAACGAGCTTAAGAACTCCGCTCTGGAGAAAATCAATCAGCTGAAGGATGCTGCGCAGACTCAGCAGGTAGCAGGCGACGATGTGGATCTCACACGTACCCCCTACCCTGTGCCCCTTGGCACACGCCATCCCCTTACCATTGTCAAGAACGAGATCGTGGACATCTTCAGCCGCCTGGGCTTCACCCTGGCCGAGGGTCCTGAGGTTGAGGACGACTGGCATGTATACAGCAGCATGAACTTTGCTGATGATCATCCAGCACGTGACATGCAGGATACCTTCTTCGTAGAGGCAAAGCCCGAGATCGTACTGCGTTCTCATACCTCCAGCGTACAGGCTCGCGTCATGGAGACCTCTCAGCCTCCTATCCGCGTCATCTGCCCTGGTCGCGTATACCGCAACGAGGCCATCTCTGCCCGCGCTCACTGTTTCTTCCATCAGGTTGAAGGATTGTATATCGACAAGAACGTTAGCTTCACCGACCTCAAGCAGATTCTCCTGCTCTTTGCTCAGGAGATGTTTGGTCCTGACACACAGATCCGTCTGCGTCCCAGCTACTTCCCCTTCACAGAGCCCAGTGCCGAGATGGATATCTCCTGTCACCTTTGTGGCGGTAAGGGTTGCTCCTTCTGTAAGCACACCGGCTGGGTAGAGATCCTGGGTTGCGGTATGGTAGACCCCGCCGTGCTTGAGGCCAATGGGATTGACAGCAAGCAATACACAGGTTATGCCTTCGGTATGGGTGTGGAGCGTATCACTAACCTCAAGTACCAGGTCAAGGACCTCCGTATGTTCTCCGAGAACGACAAGCGCTTCCTGCAGGAATTTACTGCTGCCAACTAAATCAAGTTTAGCAAGTTAACACACACTTCATAAAGCACACGAGGCATCTCACTCCCGAGGTGCCTCGTTCTATTTTGGTTTTATAACTTATAA
>DCIS01000071.1:0-694 GCA_002317475.1 Prevotellaceae bacterium UBA1720
GGTGTTACGGAGAAGTCTGTCACATTGCCCTCTGCATCACGTTCTACTATGGGTGTAAACTGCAGATATTGGCATCTCAATTCATCACGGAAGAAACGGTAGAAGTCCAGGGGATAGTCGGCATTGAAGTCATTGACTACAGCCATTGCATTCCATTCAACGTGCCATTTATTGAGTAGACGTATACCCTGCATTATCTTCACCCAGGTAGCTGCTCCTCCCTGGTTGCGACGATATTCATCATGAAACTCCTGAGGTCCATCAATCGAAATTCCTACCAGAAACTGGTTCTTATGGAAGAATTCGCACCATGAGTCATTGAGCAAAGTGCCATTAGTCTGAATACAGTTAAGGATTCTGCGACCCTCTGCATATTTCTGCTGCAAGGCAAGTGCTTTACGGTAGAAGTCTATGGTGCGCATCAGTGGTTCACCGCCATGCCAGGTAAAATTGACATCCTGCATGGTTTGCGACTGCATATAGTTCTTGATAAAGAGCTCTAGCATCTCGTCACTCATCTGGGGATGCAGTTCTTCCTTGTAAAGTGCCTGTTTCTCCAGGTAGTAGCAATATTTGCACTTGAGGTTACAACGTGCACCTGCAGGTTTGGCCATCACATAAAGTGGGTGAGCAAAAGGGGCAATATTCATAAAACTTAGAGTTATTATGCAAAGGTACGATTAAGCGAGCGAAA